>DAOVDS010000052.1 GCA_030669415.1 bacterium | reverse complement strand
ATTATTATATTTAGACATTTAGCATGACGGCATTTAGAAATGTGCTTAGTGGGCAAAGATGCTTGAGCTTTGCATTTGCTCGTGGCGAGCGTTATAATTAGGGTGTAATGAAAAATATATTGTACAGCCTGGTGGTCCTTTTGGTTCTTGGAGCATGCACTACGCCTGCTCAGGAGGAGAATCATCTTGCCATAGAGTATCGAGGGTGGCTGCCACAGGTGGGACAGCGCGGTGTTATTGTGACGAATTCAATGGGGGAAAACGAGCTTGCCTTTATCAGAATGCTGAGGCAGAGGAGTACACAAACAGAATACAAGTACACCGCAGGAGATAACATCTGGCTGATAGTGAACCCTGGCGTTTTCTCGTGGCTCGGGTGGTTCGAGGTCAAGGGTTCGTCCCGTGAAGGCCGCAGGATTCGTTTCACGGCTGAGATTGCGGAATATACCGGCCCCGCTGTGCAGGAATTCGGCTCCCGAAACTACAGGGTAGCTCTTGTCGATCTTGGCAGCCTTGGGCCCGGAGAATATGAAATTGACCTGACATGGGTTTTTTCAAAATACGAGAATCATGACAAACCTCAAGAGTCTTCCAGAACCGGCGCCCCGGAGGAGTTATCAACCTGCGCCTTCACCGTCAGGGAGGGCGCTCCTTCGGCAGTCGGGGACAATACCCGCTACTTCCTGAGCGGCAGCGTGATACCGCTGAAGCAGGCTGTCATAGACTCAGACTGTATTATTCATGCACGGGCGATTGAAACCCCTCCCATATGGCCGGGCTTGAGTGCCGACAGGGGTTACAAAGGTGTTTTTAAAGTGCTCTCTTGTCTGGAAGGAGACCCCGGCAAAGGCGAAGTGGAAGCCGTGTATTTCTGCTTCGACGTGAACAACGAGATAAGAGAGGGGAAAGGCGAGGAAGTAATCCTGCTGGGCGCGAAGGGGCACCTGAGTAAAGGGCCGCTGGCCGCCGGTGACATGAAGGTGCTCAAGATTGTCCCCGCAACCGGGGAGAACTTGCAGGAAGTTAAGAAGCTTCTTGCGTCTGTTGATAGAAACCCGGACGTGCGAGCACTTGCCTCTGCCGTTGGCGTATACGACCTTGATGAAGTGAAACGACTTGTCGAGAAAGGCGTCAATCCAAATGCTGTCATCACCAATTGGCGCCACAGTGGCAACGCCCCTCCTGTAATTGCAGCAGCCTGGAAGACAACGTGGGGCAACAGGACAAAACTCCTGTCATATCTGGTAGCGAACGGCGCGGACATTAACTCGGTTGACAGTGTGGGGTTTACTGCGTACGACCATGCACTGAAGCACTTCACACGCGAGCATATAGACTTGGTCAAGAAGCTGGGCGGGAAAAGGGCGCAGGACATAGACCCGGGATATCTGCTTTTCCGGAACATTGCATGGACGTGGATTGACGAAGTTGGGAAAATCCTCTCCCGTGACTGCAATGTTGACGTGAGGAACTGTCATGGCGAGACGCCTCTGATTTTCGCCTGCAGTCTGGCCAGCCTGGACCCGCAGACTCAGGCGGTTGAAGCGCTGATAGCGAAAGGGGCGGATGTCAACGCGAAGTCAAATCTCGGCTTCACCGCTCTGCACTGGACCGCCCAGTTTGATTTAGGGCTGACGAAGCTTCTTTTGAAGGCTCACGCGGATGTCAACGTGCTGAGCAATCCCGGCGTAACGCCGCTTGACCTTGCCAGAGCGAAAGAGATTATTGCATTCCTGCGCAAGCACGGCGCCAAGACCAGCAAGGAACTCCAAGAAGAAGACAAGTAGTCCTACCTGAACTCAAACCTCATGCGGAAGTTCTGTCTATGGAGATGTTCGGTGTATTTCTGTCCAGACCAAACACCGCGCCTCCAGCGGCTTGGGACTGAAATCCATATTGTGCTTGAATGAGAGCAGTTATGTGTCGTCTAATAGGCAACTGACCGGGAGAATTATCTCATGCGTCTCAGAGGGGTTTCGGGTTCTGCGTTAATGCTGCTGCTGGCTCTTGTGGCTGGTGGACAATCTGGCTGTGCTGACGTCAGGGATGAATTCCTGCCGATTCAGGCAGACTTCAGCGCATCACATACCATTGGCAGTGTACCGCTTCCGGTTCAATTTACCGACATCTCAACCGGGCACATCAAATCGTGGGAATGGGATTTCAACAACGATGGGGTTGTGGATGCTACCGCAAAAGACCCTGTCTGGGTATACGTGGACTGCGGCAAATACACTGTCAGGCTCACGGTAACGGGCCCTGCAGGCTCAGACACGAAGATCAGGCTCAACTACATCACGGTCAAAGGAAGTATCGTCCATGTAGATGGCTCAAGTGGCGATGACTCAAGGGCAGGTTTGAGCTGGGCCAGTGCGGTGAGAACTATCCAGCGAGGTCTCGATCTCGCGCAGGATGGTTGGACAGTTCTTGTCGCAGATGCTACATACATGGGACAAGGAAATAAGGAACTCCATTTCAATGGAAATGCAATACATCTTATGTCAGTCAGCGGCGCTCCGAAATGTACAATAGACTGCCAGCACGCAGGCCGTGCTTTTCATATCTGCAATGGTGAGACGCGAAATGCCACCATAGAGGGTTTTACGGTTCGGAACGGGTATGTTGAAAATGCTAATGGCGGCGGGATTCTCTGCGAATCTGATTCAAACCCCACAATACTCAACTGCATAGTAAGGAACTGCCAGGCAGACAACGGCGGCGCAATCGCCTGTGACGGTGCAAGCCCGCTTTTCGTCAACTGCCTCATATTCAACAACCATGCACTCAACTGCGGCGGGGGGATATGGTGTTACGAGAGTGCTGTGGCAATAGCCAACCCGACTATAGCCTACAATACGGCCTGCGATGGTGGCGGTGGCATGCACTTCCAGGATTGCGACGGAGACACTGTCTTCAACTCTATTGTATCCTGTAATGGGGTCGTCTTTTCCGGTGGTTCAGGCTTGTTCTACTCCGGCTATTGTGGAGGGGACCCCGGCTTCGTAAATCCTGACGCAGGAGATTATCATCTCCAGGAAGGATGCTGCTGTATCAATAAAGGACTTGCACCGGTGCCGGAGGGAATACTCACAGACCTTGATGGCAACCCGCGCATAGTCGGCGGCCGCGTAGACTGGGGCGCATACGAGTATCAGCAGCCCTAACTTGTTCATTCACGTGGATTCAACGTGAACCTCATGCGGAAGTTCTGTCGCAGGCGTGTTAGAGGTGTGCCTGTTCAGCGTTTGCAGCCAAAGGGTCGAAAAGTCCAGACTCCTGTGCAAGCGGGTGTGGCCTGAGCAGTTTCCAAATACGCCCGGAGGGGCTCGAACCCACGACCTTCTGCTCCGGAGGCAGACGCTCTATCCAACTGAGCTACGGGCGCACATCTTCGCGTTTGACTGGTAGCCACCTTGATTGTACCACAGGCGCCGCCTCCTGCAAGCGGAATTTTCCGTGACCGGACTATCCTTGACGCCCTGGTTTCTGTCCTCCGTCCACCTACTGCTGACTGTTTGCTCGTGATTTCCTGCAGCTTTCCATCCCCGTATCTTCCTGTCGCCCAATTTGCGTCTGCTGCACCTGATTTCCTTGGGTGTGAAACCCGGGGCTTGACCTTCGTCACGCTTTCCGACGCGGTGTTTCCTGCTGCATGCGGGCTCGGCCGCAGCGGGGGCAGACCCACTTTCGCTTCTTGTGGTACGAGCGCTTCTGCTCGACCATTTTGACTTTGCACTTCTTGCAGTACACCCAATATCCTTGTTTTCCGCGGCCGTAAAGACCGCGGCTTTGGATTATTCATTTCGCGTTGCAGGCAACGCGGTTAGAATTTGCTGAGGATTTTGCGGCCGGTTTTAGTGACCGCGACGTCGTCTTCGATACGCACGCCGAACCTGCCGGGCAGGTAGATTCCCGGCTCGACTGTAACGACCATGCCGGATTTGAGTCTTCTCCTGTTGCCCTTGACGAGATACGGTGGTTCGTGGATGTCGAGGCCGAGCCCGTGGCCTGTGCGGTGGATGAAGTACTCGCCGTATCCCGCGTTCTCGATTACGTCGCGGGCGGCCCTGTCAACCGACTGGCATGTCACGCCGGGGCGTATCGCCGCGATAGCCGCCTTCTGGGCGTTCTGAACAATCTCGTAGACCTTCCTGTACTCGGCCGTGGGCCTGCCGAAGAATATTGTGCGGCTTATGTCCGACCAGTAGCCCTCGACGGTATTGCCCGTGTCAGCGAGGATGACATCGCCCCGCTTGAGTGCGCGGCCTGTCGGGCCGCCGTGGGGTATTGCGGCATTCTCGCCGAACTGGACGATTCCACCGCCGATTGCACGGCTGAGTTCCAGCTCGGTTATGCCCGTCCTGACCAGCCTGCGGACCGAGTCCATGGTGGCGAGCGTGCAGGCGGCTGCCTCGCGGATAGCTGCGAGCTCATCGGCGCCTTTTCGCAGGCGCGCCTCTTCAATCATGGGGCTGGCATCCACGAAGTTGTAACCGGGAAGCTCGACGCGCATCCGCTCGACGATGAAGAAGCGCGTCGTGGGGCCGACGGCGACTATCGTATCCTTGCCCGTGCCCAGCACAATGTCGCGCACGAGGAGCATGGGGTCTTCATCCTCGCGCCACGTGTGGATTTCGACAGGAGCGTGGGCAGTGCGCAGGCGGTCCCGCTCGAACGCGGGGCCGACAATGTGCAGCCCGGCCTGCGGCGTCAGGATGGCCGCGATGAGGCGCTCGCTGCGTCCGAGCGCGAGGCCGGTGAGATAGCGGAAGTTGCTCCCCGGCTCGAGGAAGATGGCGGCGATTTTCTTGCGCCAGAGCCCGCCGGCGAGTCTCCGGACCCTTTTCCTGAAAGCGCTTGCGGATATTCTCATCACAGCTTCCCGCGCCTACTCAGAGCCTGTAACAAGATGAGCTGCGGCTCACACCTCATTGCGCGCTTCGCTTGCGCGGCACATGTGTTCAAGCACACATCGTGCGCTGTTACCGGCTCTTGGTGAACCTGATTGCCGTGCCTGTCGCGTGGCACTCTTCCCAGCCGAAGACAAACGGGACAGGCACCGGGCAGACACCACTGTAGTGGTTTTCCACACGCACGTCAACATCGATGACTGCGTCTGCACCGTGCTTTTTCGCCTCTGCGACAAGGGCCTGAGCCACTGCTTTTCGCAGGCTGGCGGCGGATGCCCGCCAGTAGACTGTCGGGCCCCACGTCTCGGCATGCACGAGCCCGAGCTCTTCGTAAGGGCGTTCGAGGAGCCTGCGGTGCGTGATGATAGTCTCGCCGAGGCGCGCCTTGTGAGGCAGATAGCAGCCTGTCAGCATTAGGAGCGTTAGTATTGTCAGTAGCCTTGCCATTTCTTGTCCTCGATTTTCACGGCGACGCCGCTGAGGTGGTATTCGAACCACCCCGCGAGCCAGAGATAGGGCATATGAGTCTCAACGTGGCAGCGCACGCCGATAACGGCGTTTGCCCCGCGCCGCCTTGCCTCGTCTATCAGGGCATTCTGGGCTGAATCGAGACTTGTGCTCGGGGAGAATGGGATGAGATAGATGAGCCCCGGCGTCCATGCCTCGGCGTGAATGACGCCCACTTTCTCGTACTTGAGGTCCGGCGTGCCCGGCGTGATGTAGAAATCCCTGCGCAGCGCAGTGAAGTGCGTGAAGGTGCAGCCGGTACCTGCGAGCGTGAGAAGAATCAAGAGAGACACAAGCCTTTTCACTTCTTTCTCCCATCCGTGTACTTAATCGCAAGCCCACTCATGTGGTAAGACCTGGTGTTTATCAGAAAGGGCACAATACCGGTTATTCCCATGTGTGCAAGAGATGTCTCGTCGGTGTCCGCCTCGGTATAGAACTGGATGTCAATCACGGCATCTGCGCCGATCTTCCTGGCTTCCTGTTTGAGCAGCACCTCCGCCTCGTGGTACGTGGGTCCGACAGGCACGTAGTAGAGAAACACCCACTGCCAGGTAAGCGCGTGCACAGGGCCTATTATCTCGAAAGGCCTGTCTTCGGGAGCCTGCCGAATGAAACTGCCCCCCGCGGAGCAGAAGTAGACCGATGTGCACCCGCAGGCGAGGGCGCAGCATACGAGCAGCAGGCCTACCTGTCCTGTTCTTGCTTTTGTGAGTCGTTTTCCTTGCGCCACTTGCGCCACTCCTCCTGACCTTTTGCACGCTCGGCGAGCGGGGCGTCACACTTGTAAGAAGTCTCGTGGCCTGTGATTATTCTGAGCGCCTTGTCGGAACAGAAACGGACGTTTATGTCCGCATCGGCGAGGCCGTCTATGAGAGCAGGCACGCCGTCGGCAATCCCGGCCTCCGCGAGCAGCCGGGCGATTGTGCACTTGGCCTGCGCCGGCATCTTCTGGAATGCTTCTGTGAGGGCGGGGCCGGCCGAAGCGCCGTAGCTCTTGATGCCTGTGGCTGCGAGCGGAGAAAGCTCCGGGTTGGAGAGGGATTCCACAAGGATATCAAGTACCCGCGTGCCGCCCAGCTTCGCCAGGGAGCTTATGGCTGCCATCCGCACGCGGGCGTCGTCATCTTCGAGGAGTCCGGCCAGGGAGTCGGCGGCGCGGGTGAATCTCATGCGGCCCAGCGCATAGGCGCTCGAGGAGCGAACCTCGGGGTCGGAGTCGCGGAGGGTTTTCATCAGCACTTCTGCCGCACGCTTGCCACCGATGTAGCCAAGCGCATCGGCTGCTGCCGCACGCACCGCGGGACTCTTCTCGGCGGCAGAAGCGGCTGCTGTCAGCTCGGGGATGGTGGTCTTGCCTCTGAGCTCTGCGAGCGCGTTTGCGGCCCGAAGGCGGGTCTCTTCGTCGGGGTCCCGCAGGAGTGAGACAAGCAGGCCGGCGCAGGAGGGCCCGATGCCTGCCAGGGCGCTGGTACCCCACCTTTTCGCATCCTCCTTGCCGGACCTGACGTATGCTTGAAGCGCTTCTGTGGCGGCGTCGTCGCCTATGACCCCGAGCGCATTGGCGCACATGACTGCTACATCGTCATCCGTGTCTTCGAGCGCCGGGATAAGGTGCTCCACCGCGCTGTTCTTGGGAATCATGGCAAGCATGTATGCCGCGCTCGAGCGTACGGACGCTTCCTCGTCCTTGAGAGCTTCAGTGAGAGGTCCCACGGCGTCGCTGGAGCCGGAGAGCCCGAGCGCCCAGACTGCCCGGTCGCGAATGTCAGGGTTGTCATCCCCGGCCAGTTCGCGCAGCTCGGTGAGAGTGTGCGGCGCCAGGCGCATAATGGCGACTGTGACGCAGAAGTGGAAGTATGGGTGCTTGTCAGTTAGTGCTTCAAGCAGCGGCTTGAGCGCATCCGGCGCAAGCTTCTCGATGAAGTCGAAGATATAGTAGGAAGCGTGGGGGTCGTTGAGGGTGAAAGCCTTGACAAGCTTGGGCGCATCTCTTGCTTCGAGGAAGGTTTCCAGCGAAGGGAGCCAGTCGCCTTTCGGCGGCGCTTCGCGGGTGTATAGCTCGCCCACGAAATTGGGGTCAAGCTCGAATATGAAGTATGGGCCAAAGCCCCAGCGCGCACACGCAAGTACGGCGTTGAGCCGTGCCCGGGCGAAGTCGTCCTCCTCGGACGCAGCAGCCTGGCTTACCATATCCATGGCCGGCTTCCCCGCATGGAGAAGCCTGTTTGCGTTGCGCCCCGCCCGGCGCGCGAAGTCTGATTCGATAAAGGGGTCTGCTGTGCGCAGCGCATCGATAAGGCCTGCTATCTCCTGTCTGGCGCTTTCTTTCTGCAGCTCGGGTTTAGCGGTAGAAGTGCCCCTGCAGCTTTGCAGGACAAGTGCAAGAGCTGCTGCGCCTGCGAGAAGGAAAACAAAGAAGGTCAACAGGCGTGCATGTCTTTTTGCGCTTCCTGCCGTCATTTAGCACCTGTACGTTGCAGCGAACTGTAGCAGACGGCCCTATTTAACGCCCATGCTGGCGAGCAGCGCCTCCGGGCCGAGCGGCCTGTCGGTGGCGAGCCTTATCTTGTCGCGCCACGAGACTCTACCGCCGGGAGCGAAGAAGTTCTTTGTCATGAACTTGCTGACAACGCGGTTCCCGAGCAGCGTGGCGTAGAGGTGGCTCAGGTAGTCGTGAATCTGCTGGGCAATCATTTCCGCCAGGACATAATTCTGCCGGTAGACGGGGTGGCTGACGTTGAACGGGTTTGCCGCCCACAGCTCGCTCGGCTCCGGCTTCACTATCATGAACTTGTGCGAAAGCTGGACCGAGAGAGCTTCTATGTCCTGGTCCGGGTCTTCATAGATATGGTATTCAAGCAGCGCGCTGCAGATAGTGCGGCGCAGTCGCAGCATGCGCCAGTAAGGAAGCCGGCTGAGGTAGTCGTTGGCCTGTTCTTCTGTCAACCCTGCCCGGCGGGTGAGCCATTCCCTGTCCTCGACGAACCGGGAGAAGAAGACGGCGATGCCCTCGGTGAAGCAACTGGAGCTGTCGCCCTTGAGCGCGTAGTGCTTCTGCGCAATCAGCTTGTCGTAGACTGCGTGTCCGAACTCGTGGAAGAGGGTAAGGTAGTAGTCGTGGCCGTTGCGCGGGTTGGCGAGTATGCGCACATCGTCAGGGATTCTGACGCCGAAGCACAGGCCCCCGAACGGGATGTCACGGAACTTGACATCGATGCCCAGGGCATCGATGTCGAAACCTGTTTCGCCGAAGGTGTCCTTTACTGCAGGCATAATGCCTTCCTTGGGGAAGGCCCTGTCCGGCAGGCGCTTCTTCTCGAAGAGGTAGGAGATGTCCCACGGCATGATTTCATCGAGAGAGGCCTCAGCCGACAGGTGAAGCAGGTAGTTGCGGAACTTGTCTGCCGTCTGTTCCTCCAGCAGGGCGAAGAGGAGCCTGATATCGACGACATCGTTGTCCTGGAGTGCGAGCGCCAGGTCCGGGTAGTTCCCGGCGCCCAGCTCGCGTGCCAGGTCGCGCCTGAGCTTTATGAGCTGCAGCACCCGAGTCCGTATCTTGCGGGCAAGGGGCAGCTCGCAGTAGTAGGCCTCCTTGCGAAGCCGGCTGTGTTCCTCTTTCTGTAGTATCTCGCGGGCCTCCGAACGGCTCACTGTGAGCCCGCCCACGACCGGCCGGAACGAGAGCAGCTCCTGCTCAATCTCGTTGCGCAGCTTGTATGCATCCGGGTGGCGGTTGACCTGGTTGATGGTGAACCAGCGTCGCAGCCGGTCCACCGCGAGCCTTGTGGTGGGGTCGAGCGCGGATGCGCAGGCTTCCTGGAGTTTCTCGAAATTCCGGGGGTCGAAGTACACCTCTGATATCCGCGACTCTATCTCATTGAGGTCAGGGGGCTTCTCGCCGAGGTACAGCTCATAAGTCGCTTCGGAGAGTTCGACACTCAGCTTCTCGAGCCGGGCCTCAAGTTCAGCGACGAAACGGCCATGGTCGCTGCTGTAGTCCATTCTGTGCTCCAAGTTGCCTTCTCTGCCGCCGAACACTCATGAAATAGCCGGGCTAACCATCTATTCTGTCATCCACGCCGACAGTCTCGATGACCTCGGGCTGCACAAGCTCGCCGCCGCAGACGTTGCAGAAGAACCGCTTGCGGTTCGAGAATGCGGTTACGTTGAACCTCTTCTTGCAGCGGCTGCAGCATAGAACCTGTGTACGCTGGCGCTGGAGCACGGACAGAACCTGCTCGACAGACATGTACTTCCTCGAGATAAGGATTTCCCCGAGCCGCAGGAATATCCCGAGCCTGCGCAAGCGGCGCTGCTCGTCGAGGCACTCCTCCACCTGCGAGAGCGTGACGTACTTCTTCATCACTGCGACTGCGCCGAAGAGAGTCTCGCCAGACCCGGCCCTGCCGACACCGGCCGCCTCTTTCAGGTTTTCCTCCTGCATCCGCAGGAGCTCTGCCACCTTCTCGCGGTCGAGGTAACCCTTCTCGACCATAATGGTTCCGATGCTCTTGTAGAACTGCTGCTCGCGCTGCAGCTTGAGGCATTCCTCAAGCTGGTCTCCTGAGAGTATCTTGTCGGCGACGGCCAGCGAGCCGAAGAGCAAGTCCTTCTTGACTATCATTGCCGCCAAACTCCCGTAACTGCGTTGTCTGCCGCGTTATGCGTGTCCAAGCTCACGAGAAGCCGGCACCGGTACGCTACGGCTGGACCACATCCTGCGCATCGTCCGCGCCCTCGCTCTCGTTACCGACCTCCTGCGCGTTTGTCACAAAGATGGTGGTGTCAACTTCCACCGACTCGAGTGCTGCCGGCTTGCTCAGCAGCGTCTTGCACCTCTTGCACTTGTACTTGTGTCCCGGCTGGAAGCTCGCCACGTTGAACCTCGAACCGCATCCCGGGCACACCATTATCTGTTTATGCTGTATCTTCAAGACGTTCACGACGTCAGCCACCCTCATGAAGCCTTTCTCGACCATTATCTCGCCGAGCCGGTAGAATATCCCTTCCTGTTCTCGAAGCGCCTGCGTGCGCAGCGCCTCGTTGACCTGCTCTTCTGCGGCGAAGCCGTGTTTGACCATCAGCCTGCCTACAATCACATCCTCGACCCTCTGGTCGGGATGCGAGCTGGGAGACTGCAGGTTCGCCTGCTGGATGCTCAGGACTTCGTTCGCCTGCTCAGGGCTCAGGTAGCCTTTCTCAATCATTATGGAGCCCAGCTTCTTCTCAGGTGCTGTCTTCTCCTGGACCATCACGCACTCGGTAAGCTGCGCGGGCGAGATGTAGTTCATCATGAGCGCGATGCGCCCAAAAAGAATCTCTGGGTCCGGCCTTCTCTTGCCCACGCAATTACCTCAATTGAGTAGCGGGCAATCAGCAACCAGCATCAGGATAGTTGAACGTATAAGAAGGGGGATATGGAGATTCCTCTTTTGTTCCAACATTGATTATCTCCCTATCTTCTATCCTTCTTATCACCCTATCTCCTTTTGTCTTCCCTCGCTGCTGACTACTCGCTACCGGCTGCCGGTCAATCGTCTCCCTTGTCCCCATCCAGGGCGCAGCGGAAACCGTAGTACGGCTTCATCCACGAGTCAGGCTTGTCATGGCCCCGGTCGTAGGTGGTGAACCCGGAGGCCTGGAAGTAGCTCCCTCCGCGAAGCACCCTGTGGGTCTGCCCAAAATCGGGGTTGTTCTGGTTGCTGTTCGGGTAGGCCTTGTACCAGGAGTCAACCCATTCGGCGATGTTGCCAGCCATGTCGCAGCACTTGTAGGGGCTCACAGCTTTGGGGTAGCTGCCCACCGGCTTGGTTTTACCTATGTTGGACCCCTTCACGTTGCATTTCTTGTAGTCAATCGTGTTGCCCCATGGGTACTTCCTCTTATCGACGCCCCGTGCAGCTTTCTCCCACTCGGCCTCAGTCGGCAGGCGCTTGCCCACCCATGTCGCGTAAGCCTTTGCATCGTTGAAAGAACAATACCCGACCGGGTGGTTGGCGATTTCCTGCGGCATCTTGCCCAGCGGCCACGCGCTGAGTTTCCCCTTCCAGTCGTAGTCGGAGGCCTCGAGGAACTTCTTGAACTGGGCGTTGGTCACCTCGTACTTGTCAATGTAGAAAGTGGAAACATCCACCAACTGCGGCGGGCCGGCGTCTGTCACGGCGGGGTCCACGTGCCCCATGGTGAACTTGCCCTCTTCGACTTTCACCATGCCTTCAGTGAGTGAATCCATCATGTGCCTCTTGGGTGGCCTCTTCTGCTGGATTGGGTCAAGGGGCGGGGCGTCGCCGTTGTCCTGGGCAATCCTCTCGACCGGCGGCAGGCCCGCCTTCTCCGGCTGCCTCGTTGTCGGCCTGTGTTCGTCGAAATACTTTATGTTCTCGCTGACCTCTCTGGTCTGCCTCGGCCGGGTGGTCGTACTGCCGCAACCCGCAAGCAGCCAGGAGGCCCCCAGCGCTACCACAAGCAGTATCAAGATGTTCCTCATGTCAGTCTCCCTCCTTGCGCCTATCTGAGCAGTGTGAAGCATTGCCTCCAGCCCGACACGGTCCCGTGGCGGGCTGGCTATTTCTCTTCGTTCTCGCTCGTTCCTGCGCCGCTCCTCTTAAGCGCCAGGCTTGCTAGGCGCTTGCGTGCGGCTGTAACATCATCCTTCTCTATTCCGTAGAGGATTCTGTCATCTCCGGATGCCTTCTCGGCATCCTTTACGAAGCGCCGCCACTCTTTCACGGCAGACTCCGTATCACCCTTGCGCTCCATGAGCTTGGCGAGTTCCATTCGGGCACGCAGGTTCTTCTCGTCCCGGTCAAGGGCGAGCTTGAAAGCCACCACCGCCGTCGCATGGTCCTTTTTCTCAACGTAGAGCATCGCCAGGCGCGTGTAAATCTGTGAATGGATGGGGTTTATCCTATCTTCGAGCAGGTACAGGAGCCTCTCCTGCTCGACGGGGTCGCGGCGGGCTGCGCGCGCCCGCCTGCTGATTTCGAGTGCGTCTCTCTTCAGGATGTCGGCGGCCTGCAGAAGACTGTCAATCGCGGCATCGAAATCGTCCTGCCAAGCCTGTGCCTCCGAAATCGCCTGGTAGAGCCTGTGGTTGGGTTTACCCGCCTCGAGGGCCAGCTTGAACTGTGCAAGCGCGGCGGCGTACTCGCCCTTCAGGAGAAGGTCATCCCCGCGCTTCGCATAGAACTCCTGCGTCTGGGCGCAGCCGCTGAGTGAAAGGGCGAGCCACACCAAAGCAACCAGAAGCGCCGCTGCCATACTAGGCGCGGGCCTCCGGGCCCGGGATTGAACCGCACCGACTGGCCTCACCGTTGTCCTCCTCAGGATTCCGATTTCGCCAATGTTAGCGCCCACTGAATGGCAAGTCAACCACTTTCTTGCACCATCCGCCACTGGATAATCGGGGGACAATGGACTGTCCATGTGTCCCCCGATTACAGAATCGCCGGCCGCACGGGCCTAAAGGCTCAAAAGCCTCACCCCGCCACTGTCTCCATGTCCGAGGTGTCAATCTCCGTGCCGGCAATGAGTGCATCCAGGATTCTGGAAACATCCTTTGCGTAAGTGAACTCTCTGGTAAGCATGAGCAGGCCATCCTTGGTTATAAAGGCAAGAAATGGCACAGATAGTATCTCGTAGTCCCGGGCAATGGAGTCTTCAGTGTCCGCGTATGCCGGAAACGGGACGCCGCTCTCCTCGATGTAGTCGGCGACATCAGCTTCGTACACCTCTCGCTCGCCGAACTCGTCCGTCTCCGCTATTATGGCGTTTATGAACTTGATGCCCTTGCCGGTGTACTGCTTGTAGATGGTTTTGAGCTCGTCAACCTGACGGCGGCTTACCGGTCAGGCGGTGGTGCTGACAATAAGCATGAGGTTGGAGCCCGCGAAGTCCTTCAGTCCGAAAGTATCGCCGGAGTCGAAGTCCTCAAGCACAAAGTCAGCGGCCTTCTGGTTCTCTTGGGGCCCGTCGGGGTTTTCCCCGTTACTTGCGTGGGGCTGGGCCGGCTCGGCGCTGGAGCGGCCGATACTGACGCCCGCCACAAGGCCGACGAAAAAGGCTGCCGTCACGAATATCACAAGCGATGTAATATGGGTTGTTCGAGCAGACATTGCCATGCCTCCAAGTCTGACACAGTCGCAACTGAAGTCTACGACATTCTCGACAGTATTGCAAGCCGGTTCCAGCAACTCTTTGGGCCCGAGCTGCCGGACGACTGTAACTCCGTCCGTTTCACAGAATGCTGACATTTTTTGTAAGTGTAGTAATTTCTTATGGATGTGGTGCCGATATAGATATCGGAAGAGGCGGGCCTCAAACAACGGCGAGAACCAAGACAAGTCTCGAGGCGGCCGAAACCAACTTGTGTCATTGAAAAGAGAATAGTTACTTGTGGCGCTTATCCGCGCCGGCTGAAAGGGGAGCGGCCTGCTGTGAAAAACCCTCGCACATGGGCAGAAATCGACCTCGGCAAAGTGCAGGCAAACATTGAAACAATCAGATGCTCCCTCAAACCCGAAACGCAAATCCTCGCAGTGGTCAAGGCCGACGCCTACGGCCACGGCGCTGTCGCTATTGCACGAACCGCGCTCGCAAGCGGCGCTTCCATGCTTGGGGTCGGCGACTCGACCGAGGCACTCGAGCTGCGCGAGGCAGGTATCAGGGCGCCAATAATAATCCTCGGCGCAATCAGCGACCAGGAGATTGACTGCGTCATGCGCCACAACGTGACCCCGAGCATTCACTCGCTCGAGAGGCTCGCCGACCTGAGCCATGCGGCCTCAAGGCACGACAGGAGACTGCACGTCAACGTGATGATTGACACCGGCATGGGCCGGGTCGGAGTGAGGCCGGAAAGCGCCCTCAAGCTGGTCAAGGCTGTCTGCGATGACCCGCACCTGGAGCTCCTGGGCGTCTCGACTCACTTCTCCTGCGCGCATTTCGAGGACCTCGGATTCGCCCGCCAGCAACTCGGCAGGTTCCGCGCGGTGGCGGCCCTGCTGCGGGATGCGGGCATTCGCCCACCTGTACTGCACGCGGCGAACTCGGCCGGACTTTTCGCCATGCCGGAGTCCCACTTCGATATGGTGCGCCCGGGCGCGGCAATCTACGGCATTGACCCCGGCAACTTAAGCCGCTGCGATGTCTCGCTCTCGCCCGTGCTCGAGTGGAAGACGCAAGTCGTGTACTGGAAGTGGGTCCGCGAAGGCACGCCCATCGGCTACAACATGGCGTACCGGGCACCACGGCGCATAAAGATAGCAACGCTTCCCGTCGGCTATGACGACGGTTACAACTTCTCGTTTTCCAACACGGCGGAAGTTCTCTACAAGGGTAGGCGTTGCAGGGTCGTAGGCAACGTCACCATGGATTACATAATGGTTGATGTCGGCGAAGTGCCTGACGTGAGGGTCGGCGACGAGATAACCCTCCTGGGCACCGACGGCGATGCCGAGATAACAGCCACTGAGCTGGCCAGGCTCATGGGGGCACCGCCTTATGCGGTCACGAGCCTGCTGGGCCAGCGGGTAAAACGCATTTATATGGACAGCTCCGGGTCGGAGCTTCAAATCGGCGCCGTGCGCCGTGCGAGACTCAACGCCAGGCCATACGACATCCTGGCGATTAGATAGACTGCAACTGCCCCCTCATATCGGCCCGCGTGGCGCCGCACGCGGGCCGACCCCTTTTTAGCAGCCTTCCCAACCTTTCAAAGAGCTGCGCACTCTCACTCTTCTTCCCAGAGCACGCATTCGGCCGGCCTCTCCTGCCATATCGCCTCGAGACACTTGTTGCAGTAAATGCAGCGGCGTACCTGGTCCCCAGCGCCTGCCTTCTCCTTCCTGGGCAAATCATAGTCGGCCAATATCGCCCGGCCCATGCCCACGAGGTCGCATTTCCCCTCCTCGATAAGCCGTGTTGCAAGGCCCGTCGTCGGTATCTTCCCCACGCCGATAACGGGGATGCCAACCACCTGCTTCACCTCTTGCGCAAAGTGGATGTTCGTCGCGTCCGCAAACCCGGCATTCGGCTCGCACCGGCTCATGGAGTATGAGTTCACGCCATCTTCGTGCCTTGCCCCGGCGGAGACGTGGATGTAGTCGGCGCCCGCTTCCTCCAGCTCGGCCGCGATGGCGCAGGAGTCGCGCAGTGTGTTTCCGCCCGCAACGAAGTCTTCGCCGTTTATCCGCACGCCGATTATATTGGGGTGGGGCCACTGCTCCCTCACGCGGCCGATTATCTGCCTGACAATCTCGACCCTGTGCTCCGGGGGCCCGCCGTAGTGGTCTTTGCGAAGATTCGCACGCCTCGAGAGGAAGTCGGCCAGAGTGTAGGAGTGCGCGCCGTGCAGCTCCACCGCGTCCGCCTCGGCCTGGAATGCCCGGATTGTCCCTGCCACAAATGCGCCGATAATCTCCTCGACCTCCTCCTCCGAAAGGTCGGCCGGTCGCCTGCCGGTGAACCTCAGCCCATCGGCAACCTGTATGGCCACGGCCGCGCCTTCCGCGTGAATCGCATCAACAAGGCTCTTGAGCACCCTCGCCTGCGCGTCATCCCAGATTCCCAGACCAGCCAGCTTGCTCTGCATTCTCACGCTTGTCGCCTCGAGCACTACCAGCCCCACCCCGCCGCGCGCAACCGCCTGGTAGTGCTTCATTATCCTTGGCGTCACAAGCCCGACCTTGTCCGCGTAGCGCGTTACCATCGGCGGAAACACCAGCCGGTTGCGCAGCTTCATGTGCCTCATCTCGAACGGCCGGAAACAGCCGACCGAGCGCTCCGCATCCGCTATCGTTTCCGCAATCTTCCTTATTCTTGCTTCCACGTCCGCGGGCGGCGAATGCATGCCCGCCTCCCAGTTCATCAGCCGCTGCACATCCACGCCGAGCCACCTGGCGAACTGCGACATGGTCAGCCCGGAACTCTTTCTCGTCCACATTATCTGCTCGTTGGTAATCACCGCGCAACCTCCCTCGAATTGTCCCGCCTCTCAATATATCGCATGGAGCCTGCCCGGTCAAGCAAGTTGGCCACCAGAGCCCTCTGCAAATCCATCTGTAAAATGACTCATGTGTAAGAAGGGAGATATGAAGACCAGGGAGAGACGGAGATATTCCCTCTTTGGAAAGAATACAGTCCGCCGTACGGCGGACAGAAGGTCAGGATACAGGTTCATCCCGGAAGCATCCGCCGTACGGCGGACTGGGAAGCGTGGTGGTAATGAAACACAAACCGCAGATTGCGCAGATTGGGGATAATTCCAAAGGAAGCCCCACGCGCAAGCGTGGGGAGAAATGCAAGCCGCGCAATTCATTGCGCGGGTCTATCCCGCGGGTTGAATCCGCCGTCCGGCGGACGCGGCTTGCGTCGCATCCTCGATTATCTTGATTTCCTCGTCCGTCAGGTCGCCGTCATTGCGAGCGAAGCGCGGCAATCTCATCCAGAAAAAGAAGAAACCACAGATTGCACAGATTTTGTCTACAAAAAGATTCCAATCTTGCCACAGAGGCGCAGAGGACACGGAGAAGATAGATCTTTTTCCTTGTTATTCCTGAAGCACCACGCCGGCAGGCGTGGTGGCAATGAAAGACCCGGATATTATATCAGGAGAATAATCGGCGGTTATGGGTGTCCCCGGATTTTCCTTACGGTACTACTGCGTGTCTTTCCATATGTCGAACTCTTCCAGCACTTCTGCACTCAATTCTTTGGAAATGACTCGGGAAAGCTTGTCCAGAAATTCGGCATGAGGATGACCATCTTCAATAGCTCTCTCAACATTTCTCGTCAAGTTCCATCCTGGCGACCTGATACCTGACTGGATTAACTCCTTCATTTGGATTAGAGCCTGTTTTTTGGTTTCTTCATCCTTGACGTGGGCGTATCGATAGAAACAGCATTCGAGCTTTAGGTCCTGCTGAGTGTCACTCGCAAGCTTCAGAGATTTCTCCAAGAGTTCAAATCCTTTTTCGTACCTTCCGTCCGCCAGCAAGAATCCGGCGTAGTTGGCGAGATTGTTGGCATTGTTTGGGTCAGCCTCAAGAGCCTTTTTGTAATACTCCTCTGCCTTGTCGTGGTCCTTGCGGACGTCTTTCAGGAAAACGGCGTAGTTGCCGAGAATGTCTGCATGGTTTGGGTCGGCCTCAAGAGCCTTTTTGTAGTACTC
>DAOVDS010000244.1 GCA_030669415.1 bacterium | reverse complement strand
GTGCTACGTGTCGTTTAATTGGCTTGACAACTGGCAGCTTGTGCACTAAAGTATCTCTATATCGCGCATTATCCTGAGAAGCAAGTCTCTTGACGGGAGGAAGCATTATGAAGCGGTGGTTCGTGCCCGGTGTTGTGGTTGCAGTCTGCCTGCTTGCAGGTTGCGGCGGTGGTAGCAGCAGGTCCTGCGTCCCCCCGGCTGGCAGCGACCTTGTCATCTCGCCCTCAAGCCTGCCTGTGGGCATGCCGGGTGTGCTTTATAGCCAGACCCTTTCCACAACGGGCGGCACTGAGCCGTACACCTGGTCGGTGGAATCCGGCACCCTTCCCGGCGATATGACACTCGACCCCGCCACCGGCGAGCTTTCAGGCACCCCGCCGGCGCCGGGCACCTTCTCATTCAAGGTCACGGTCGAAGACGCGGCCGACCCGACTCTCGAGGGATTCCGAAACTACCAGTTGAGAATCACCGACGGCAGAGCCGGCTGGGACAGGGCATCCGTCGATGCGGTGCTGACGGAAGGCTCGGCCGGGCAGTGGGATGAAGGCGCGGTGGGCATGCCCTGCGTCATCATGGAAGGCCCCGCAGATTACAAGATGTGGTACTCCGGCGCCGACGCGGTGCCGCAGAGCTACGAAGAGCTTCTGGCGGCGGATGTCGCGATAGGGCTTGCGACAAGCGCAGACGGCTTGACCTGGACGAGGCTTCCGGGCAACCCCGTGCTGACAAAGACCGGCAACGCCGCGGACCCTGATGGCGCCTTCGTCGGGGCAGCCTGCGTCCTCAAAGTTGGCGCCACCTATCACATGTTCTACACCGGTGCCAAGTCCGAGTCCTTCATGACCTACAGCTACCTGGTTCCCAACATCTGCTACGCCACGAGCGCCGACGGCATCACGTGGGCGCGCCAGGGCTCTGTAATCGAGGGTGTCGTTGATATCCAGCTCGTAACACCTGTGCCCCCCACTATCAGCATTGACGCCGCGCTCTACTACTCGCCCTGGGTCATCTACGACAGCGACGATTCCCTTTACAAAATGTGGTTCACCACCATGTCCTTCTCGGCCCAGGTGAGCGACCCGAGCGAGCTTGAAGGGCTCGAAGACTCCGTTGCAACCACCATTGGCTATGCCACAAGCCCCGACTGCACCACCTGGACCGTGCAGAGCACCACCACGCTAACCAAGAGCGCCACGTGGGAGAACGGCGGCGTTGCAGCCTGCTCCGTCATAAAGGACGCCCAGGAGTCGTGCTTCAAGATGTTCTACACCGGCACTGGCGGCGACGGCAGCAACGCCATCGGCTTCGCATCCTCGACTAACGGGACATCCTGGTCGAAAAACGCGGGAAACCCGATTTTCTCGCCTTCCTCTTCCGGCTGGGACAGCGGCTCGGTATCCTCGCCATCCGTACTCAAGGACATCTCAGTCCCGTGCTACAAGATGTGGTACACCGGCTCTGATACGACAGGCGGCATGCTCGGGCGCATCGGCTACGCAGAGTGTCCCTGAGATGAGAAGGTGGATACCACACCTGATTCTCGCACTTGTGGCTTCTGGCCTCTTGACAGTCGCTTTTATCTGCAGGAGTATGCGATACCAGAAGGCGGAGGGGCTATTTCAGCAAGTAATCAAGGAGAACGAGCTGGAAAGGAAGGTCGCCGAGGGGTGGTGGCCGCTTCACGCGTATAGTTACTGCAATGCACTTCTTTTCTATGGCGTTCTCATAGAACACGAGGAAGATGGCGCCTATTTCTTTCTTCGCCAACTCCGGTCTGGCAACGATGCGAGGATTGCGCTGGCGTTGAGTTCGCTTCAGTACGTCTACATGGAGCGCCGCGGGATGTATGAAGACCATCTCGAGGAACGACTTCAGAGAGGCATGGATGCGGCCCACGAAAGCATCCTTGCCTGGAAAGATGAAATTGCCGAGCTATTTACATCGGAAAACCTGGTTGTTAGAGAGCACGCTGTAGGACTCCTATCTGTGACCCCGCAGGATTCGATTGCGCATCGGCTCAGAGAAGTTGCGGACTCAGACCGGCCTGTGGAGGTGCGAGCGAACGCTGTCGGAGGCCTTGTTTGCCTCCATTCGTGGTGCCGCGTACCGTATTCTCGGGACAAGACCCTCAATAGAAAAGTGGCGGAGTGGATTGAAGAATACATGACTCACGACGAACCTGAAATCAGGCGGGGGGCGGTTGCTCTGCTCAGCGACAGTGAACATCATGTCGAACTGTTGAAAACCCTCCAGAGTGATAACGACATTCGCGTTCGCACAGAAGCGGCCCTGCAACTATTCTTGTACGATAAAGGATGCAATCTGGATATACTCCTCTCGGCGTCGGAGTCCACTGACTTTGACAAGAGCAGCAGGTTCAACGTTGCCAAGACCTTGTTGCTGAAATCGGTGGTTGAGGCGCTACCCGCGCTCATCCAGTTGATGAATGACCCTGAAGTAACAAAGCTGTGGGGTATAGAAAAGGTGGCTTACTACCAGGAGGTCTCAGACCGCATATCCTGGGTGACGGGGGTAAAATACGCTGTTCCAAGCGACGATGAAGCACTTGAGGTCTTCGCAAAAAAGCTCAAGGCCGACGCCCTCGAATGGTGGGAAAAGCACAAGGACGAAGTGCTCAAGGAATCCAAGTAGCGCCCTGCCAACCGCATTACAAATATCCACCCGGATAGTAATGGCGCACCCGCACTACCGATATTACTATTCAAATAGAGGAAGCTGCTATATCGGAGGTGTGTCATGGGCGCTTTCTGGATTATGGGGCAGGTCTGTCTGTTTATCCTCGGCTGCTGGTGGTGTAAAGAGATATTCGGTCGGTTGAGCACTGACATTAAGGAAGTCAAAGAACCCAAGCAGCCTGGCGAAAGATGGGTTGTCATATTCTACTGGGCGCTCACCGCCTGTGTCATGGCGCTCATGGGATACTTCGTCTACGGCATTGCCGCACCAATAGCTGGAACTCTCTGAATTGAAGAACTGGATCCCACACCTGGTTTTCGCAGCCGTCGCCGCCGGCCCAGCGTTTTGGTTTCAGGCAAGGACGCACAAGCGGTGCCATAGGCACACTATCTAAAGTGGCTTCGCCACCCGCAGTCGTATCAGTGGATACGTCGAGGAAACGAGGGCAGTCCCGCAGGGACTCTTTTAGAAGTGGCTGCGCCACCGCCCGCCGGACGCTGAAGACTCATGAAATATCCGGGCCAATATGGAGCAAATCTCCATCTGCAGGCTGGTTCAGGGGCCCCACCCGGTTGTTCAAACCGGCCAATATGTCCGTCATGGTCAGCTTTCCGGGCCTGCAAAAAAAGCGTAACTTTTTCTCTGAAAACAGGTTGACAAGTATTTCCCGCAGTGTTTGAATTCCATCCTTACACCTTGCAAGTTGACTCCTTTGAGAAGATGCGGATACTCCAAGAGGGCTCCCGCTGCGTATGCCCGGGGAGCCCTTTGGTGCTATCGTACTTACAGGGGGTGATTGTGAAGAAGAACGACAGGAAGACCAGCAGCACCCTCAAGAAAGCGGATGCCATTGTGAGCAAGTACGGCGGCAGCCGTGACTCGCTGATTTCCATACTGCAGGATGTGCAGTCCGAGTACCACTACCTGCCGGAAGAGGCTATCAGGCACTTGGCGAAACGGCTTGACTTGCCGCTGATACAGGTCTTTGGAGTAGCCACCTTCTTCAAGGCGTTCAGCCTGACACCGAGGGGCGAGCACATCGTCAGTGTGTGCCTCGGAACCGCCTGTCACGTGCGGGGGGCGCCTGGCGTCCTCGATGAGCTGGAGCGCCGTCTCGGTATTGCCGCGGGCCAGACAACCGAAGACATGAAATTCACGCTCGAGACTGTCAACTGCCTCGGCGCGTGCGCACTGGGGCCGATAGTGGTCATAGACGGGGAATACTTCGGCCAGATGACGCCTGGTAAGGTAAAGGGAACTCTCAGGAAATTCAGAAAAGCATCGAAGGGCAAGAGTGGAAAAGAACGTGAAAAAATTACAGTCGGCGACTGACCTGCAGAAACTCCGCGACAAGCTCATTGGCAAGGAAGATGCCCAGAAGGTTCTGATAACCGTCTGCGGCGGCACGGGCTGTCGCGCCTATGGCTGCGTGAAGGTCGCAAATGCGCTCAAGAAAGAAATCAAGAAACAAGATCTCAAAGACAAGGTTCGCCTGAAACTCACAGGCTGCCACGGCTTCTGCGAGCGCGGACCACTCGTGGTGGTGCACCCCGACAAGATAATGTACGAGAGAGTCACACCGGAAGATGTCCCGGAGATAATCGCCGAGACTGTTCTTGAGAACAGAATCATCGAAAGACTCCTCTACACCGACCCCGTGACTGAGGAGAAAATCAAGCACGAACATGAAGTGCCTTTCTACGCAAAACAGGAACGGCTCGTGTTCGGAAGTAACGGCCTCATAGAACCAACCAGTATCGAGGACTATATCGCAATCGGCGGGTACTCCGCGCTCTCGAAGACGCTCTTCGAGATGAAGCCGGAAGAGGTGATTGAAGATATTAAGAAATCAGGCCTTCGCGGGCGCGGCGGAGGCGGGTTTCCCACAGGCCGTAAATGGGAATCGTGCAGAAACGCGCCTTCGACAAACGGAACGCGCTATATAATCTGTAACGCGGACGAAGGGGACCCCGGCGCGTATATGGACCGCAGCCTCCTGGAAGGCAACCCGCACAGCGTTATTGAGGGTATGATAATCGGCGCCTTTGCCATAGGCAGCCATGAGGGCTATGTCTACGTGCGACACGAGTACCCCCTGGCGGTCGAGAACCTGGAAATCGCGCTCAAGCAGGTCAGAAAGTGCGGCCTGCTGGGCAAGAACATCCTTGGCTCCGGCTTTGATTTCGACATAAAGGTCTCTCGCGGCGGCGGCGCGTTTGTCTGCGGCGAGTCCACCGCGCTCATGGCTTCGCTGGAAGGGGAAATCGGCGAGCCCAGACCCAAGCACATCCACACCGTCGTAAGCGGCCTCTACGGCAAGCCGACAAATCTCAACAACGTCGAGACCTGGGCCAACATACCGCTCATAATCGATCGAGGCGCCGACTGGTACTCCAGAATTGGCACCGAAGGCTCCAAGGGTACGAAGATATTCTCACTCGTGGGAAAAATCAACAATACCGGCCTTGTCGAAGTTCCCATGGGAATAACCCTCAAGGAAATCATCTACGGGATTGGCGGCGGCATTCCGGGGGGGAAGAAGTTCAAGGCGGTGCAGACAGGCGGGCCATCCGGCGGATGCATCCCGGAGAGCCTCATTGACCTGGAGGTAGATTTCGACAAGCTCAAAGAGGCCGGGTCCATGATGGGCTCCGGCGGCATGATAGTGATGGATGAGACCACCTGCATGGTGGACCTGGCGAAGTACTTCACGAAATTCCTCACCGAGGAGTCATGCGGGAAGTGTGTGCCCTGCCGTGAAGGGCTGGATAGAACACTGGACATACTTACCGACATTACGGAGGGCCGCGGTAAGGAAGGGGACGTCGAGCTGCTTGAGGAGCTCGGCGGCGTGATAAAAGATGCAGCCCTCTGCGCGCTCGGCGGCACCGCGCCCAACCCGGTTCTCTCCACCATACGGTACTTCCGCGATGAGTACGAGGCGCACATCAAAGAGAAACGCTGCCCCGCAGGGGTCTGCAAGGCGCTCATTACCTTCTCAATCGATGAGGAGAAATGCACCGGCTGCGGCAGGTGCGCGAAGGTATGCCCTCAAGGAGCGATTGCCGGCGAGAAGAAGAAGCTCCACAGTATTGACCAGGAGAAGTGTATCAGGTGCGGCCTCTGCCGCGACAACTGCAAGTTCGATGCAATTGTGGTTTCCTGAAAGAGGTTGGCAATGGTCGAGCTCACTATCGATGGAATAGCGACAAAGGCGCTCGAAGGAACCACCGTCCTCGAAGCAGCGAGACAGCAGGGCATAATTATCCCGACGCTCTGTTACGACCCGGGCCTGAGCACCTACGGCGCGTGTCGGATGTGCCTTGTCGAGGTGGTTAAAGGGAAGGGACGCTCGTCTCTGGAGGCATCCTGCACCCTGCCTGTTGCCCGGGGGCAGGTGATACTGACCGGCAGCGAGAGGGTCAAGAAGGCGCGCATGGTAATTCTCGAGCTGCTTATCGCCTCCTGCCCGAACTCGAAGACGCTCCAGGACATGGCTGCCAACATGGGTCTCAACAAAATACGGTTCAAGATAAAGGACAAAGGATGCATCCTGTGTGGGTTGTGCGTCCGCTATTGCAAGGAGCAGATGCAGTCTGGCGGGATTGGATTTGTGGGCCGCGGCAACCAGCGCAGGGTGGCGACGGCCTTCGGCGTGACACCGGAGGAGTGCCGCAACTGCGGCGGCTGCGAGTTTATCTGCCCCGTGTGCGAGAACGCCTGCCTCGCGGGCCAGCTCCGGGACGGCCTCTGCGGCGGGTGCCAGAACTTGGTACCCGTGGAAACCTGTCCTATCTGTACTCATTGCTCGGAAAGTGTCGGACCAAAAGGTCACAAAGTCTACTAACCTAAGAGAAGAGAAGAAGAAGGGAGATAGGGTGATAAACAGGACAGGAGATAATGGAATAATTACTATCTCCTCTATCCCCAAAATCTCCATATCTCCTTTTCTTACACATGG
>DAOVDS010000349.1 GCA_030669415.1 bacterium | reverse complement strand
TCTTACAACGCCGCACGAGATAGGCGCGTTCGTCGAGTGGACTTCGCCCCTGCCCCGGCTCGCTTCGAGTCTTTTTTCGCTGGAGCTTGTACATTTCAAGATTCTGGTGCTGGCGCTTATGGGCTCATTCATTCTGAACTACAGGCGCTTCGATTTCGGCCATGCGGCGATAGGGGTGCTGGTCCTCGCACTTGCGTTGACCTCGTACCGGCACTTCGGGCTGTTCACGCTTGCGGCAATACCGATAATTCTCAGCAATATCAGGCCTTTCTGGCAGGAACGGGTCGTCCCGCTGCTGGACACCAAGAAACTCGGAATTATCCACGCCGCCGCGGCAATCGCGGTTATTGCATTCTCCGTTTATTACTGTGAAGAGGCAGTCACAAACCGCTACTACGCCAAACGCGAGCTCTACAACATGAGCTTCGGCATCGGGGTCTCTGACACCAGCTTCTCGTCTTTTATGTTCCCACTGGGGGCGTCCAAAGGGAGCACAGGCAGGATATTCAACAGTTATGAGCTTGGCGGCTACGTTATGTATCAGGGCTATCCTGCCAGCGAAGTGTATATTGACGGACGATTAGTTCATTATCCGAAAGAGGTCTATGACGATTATCTGAAGGTTCAGGTTCAGCGCGGGTATTGGCGCACTTTTGCGGAGAAGTACAAGATTGACAAGGTGGTCCTCATACACAACCTGCCCAGAATGCAGGAGCTTATAAGAGAGCTTTACAAAGACCCGTACTGGCATTTTGCCGGTGCTGGCCCGGTAGTTTGCTGGTTTGAGAGAACAGACGAACACAGGGGAATCACGCACGAGATTTCATTTAACTATCCGGAATTCAGCGTGCTGAGCCTTGCGCGTTTCTATATGAACGTTGAGGACTACAAGGTGGCGGCTAAAATCCTGGAACACCCGGCAAGAGAGTGCACGGACAATGGCAAGATACAACTCTTCTACGGACGCGCGCTTGCCGGTAGCGGTCACCTTGTTCGCTCCCAAAACGTTCTTGAAAGGGCAGTTCAACTGCTGCCGGGCTCGGTGGATGCGCACCTGAACCTCGGCGTTGTGTACTGGAAGCTGGGCGAGAAGGAGAAGGCGCGCAAATCCTGGGAACGAGTGTTGGAGATAGAGCCGCGCAATGAGCAGGCGCTTGGCTACCTGCGCCAGAACGGACAAGAAGAGAAATAAACGTTTGATTTCTGCTCAGAAGGCGTCTATACTAACGGGTTGTAGTTGAGGCTGGTGGGCGTAGCTCAGTTGGTTAGAGCGTCTGACTGTGGCTCAGAAGGTCGCCGGTTCGAATCCGGTCGCTCACCCCAGTGGAAAAGCAAAAGAACATTGCTGCGGCACGTGTTGAGCGCAGCGGGAGGAAAGGAATGCTGGCTTTCATAGGTGGAATCGGTCCGTGGGAGATAGCTATCATAGCTATCATAGCTCTGCTGATTTTCGGCGGCAGGCTGCCACAGGTGGGCAAGAACCTGGGCAAGGGAATCGTCGAGTTCAAGAAGGGGCTCAAAGGCATTGAGGAAGACATTGACAAGGCTGCCGACAAGAGCCTCAAGGAGGCCGACGCCCGCGTGAAGGAGGAAGAGGAAGAAGAGAAGAAAGAAGAAAAGAAGGAAGTTTAGGCACCGAGAATCTCTGCACAGGAACCAGACCTCTCCCGTCCGGGAGAGGTTTTTGTATCTGCCGGATTGTCACGCGGCCCTGTTACAGCCCCGTGTTGTCAACCGATGTCTGGAGCACAGGGCTGGTGTCCGGGGTGTAGGATGGTGTGGTGCCCTTGGTCTCGCTGTAGATTACCTCGCCATCCACCACCTCGACCCGCAGCCTCACGTCGGGCTGGTTGTTCGGGCCGATATCGAGAAGCGAATCCCATACCAGGCTGTGCGTCTTGTAGCAGGTGAGTTCCACGTCAAGGTCGCCGGTTGTGTAAGCGACAATGACGCTGCCGGAAAGCCCGGAGGAGTTCTGCTCCGTTAGTGTCACTGTCCCGTCGCCGACAAGCGTCCCTTCCGCCACCAGCGCCGTCTTCGCCGAGTCGCTGTAAAGCGAGACCTTCCTGGTCCCGGCTGTATCGCTCAGCTCAACGTAGATTTTGCCGGCCGCGCCCGTGTTGGCCGCAAGGTCTATGCCTGGCAGCTTCCAGTACGAAAGCTGGTCGCCGCCATCGTTCGCCTCGGTGGGGAAAGTGGAGTCCAGCCTGTCTGCTATCGCGGCGTCTGCAAGCCTGGCGTCAAAGAAGGTGGTTCCGCCGTCGATTGAGACCTGCAGCGTCGCGGTGACTGCGTCGGCCTCGCCGTCGGCAATGCCGCACTGGACAATAATGTCGCCGGAAGTCCCCGTAGAGCTGATGATAATCGCACTCGGGCGCGTGTTGCCGGCGTTGTTCACGATAAAGACGGGGCTCGTGCCCTCAATGTTACCCTTGCCCCTGCCCCACGGCACGATTTTGACCAGCACGTTGAGGCTCAGGTTCGGCCCGATGTCGGCAAGCGAGTCCCACGACCACGTGTGGTTCACGCCAACCACGGATGTTTGCAGGCCCATAACGCCCTCACCGCCCCAGCCCCTTGTCGTGGGAAACCAGAAGTGCCCGTCAACGGAGTATTTGACGTCGATACCCGTAAGCTCCGTACCGAGCAGCGTGTAGGGAATCGTCACGTTGTGCCCGGATATGCCCGGGCTATGCACAACGGCGAGCGATTCGTGGTGCTTCTTCGTATAGTCGCAGCCCACAACGACCACCATTAGCGCCACAACTGCCGCAAGTACTGCTAAGCGCCGCATTGCCAACCCTCCTGAGTTGTGTGGATTTCAGTCAGTCTGTTTGCCTTTCGCACACATTATACCACAATTTGCGCCGGATTTCAACACCCCGTTTCTTGTACTGCCCAATATGCGTGCCGGTTCTAACGTTCTCAGCGGCCAAGAAGCCCCCCACCCCCGGTTTGCCTATCAAATGGGACGAAGAATTTGACATTCAATTCACAACTTTCGCGCAGGCACGTGTGAATAACTTGTGTTGGTCCGAGACTGCGCGTTGCTGTGCCGCGCTTCATCTACTTAGACGATTTTCCAGGCTCTTCGACGCCTGAAATCCCGCCCAGGAGCAGGAAAATCCGGGGGGAAACGCAGTCTCGCCCCAAAAGGATTGTTCATTTCTTTATTTCTATTTCCAGTTCAGCCTTGGAGAGTAGCAGGCGCTGGTTAGCAACGAGGACTATGACTTTGGCCGTGCCTTCTCTGGTGCCTGCCGCAAAATGCTCTGGTTCACCCTCAAAACAGTCAACGCCGCCGAGTCCGTTTGGCTCTGGCAGGAATTCGCATGTCAGCTTGCCACCCATGGGGTCAACCGCATCAACCGTCAGGTGTGTCGAGGTGCCTTCCGGCGGCATGGGGTCAATATTCTCCGGGTCTTCGGGTTCAAGTGTGTATTTATCGGCAGTGAAGCTTAGAATTTTTGGCCGGTGCTTCGAGTCATCGAGAGAGTCATACGTCTTGGTCGCCTTTAGTTGCGCATCTATCT
Source organism: bacterium (assembly GCA_030669415.1). GTDB lineage: Bacteria > Planctomycetota > SKW154 > SKW154 > DAOVDS01 > DAOVDS01. The sequence continues at coordinate 230 of DAOVDS010000349.1, read as the reverse complement.
CCCTTGCAACATCCCGCGCATCCACAGGGACGTCGCCACCTTTTCGAATATTGACCCAAATGTTATTGCGAAGGAAATCTATCCCATCCTCGGAAGTGAAGAAGTTGACGTCGCCTATCTCTCTTTTCGATATATCCTTTGTGGTCTGCCGCAGCCCAGAAGTGATTCTGAGCATTTCATGGTATGTATAATGTACTGTCTCGCAGTATTTCTGCGCAACGTGGATTTCT
>DAOVDS010000289.1 GCA_030669415.1 bacterium | reverse complement strand
TTTGCCAATATGCTACTTCTGCGAAGTTTAATCTTTGCAGCCAATTTCGGGTTCCCGGTCCTGAGGTGATTCAGGTTCTTTATCCATGTACTCTTTGAGCTTCTCTTCCATCTTCTGCCAAAAAATCTCATTTTCAGCCTTTGAAACATACTTGGACCAGTAGGTGTCTAAAATACTGGATGCGTCTGGTGGCTCAGATAGAAAGTCGGGCTGGTCCATAAGAACTTCCAATGCGTTAATCTCTGATTGTTCTGTTTCACTGAGGTTGTAGATACTGTCGTTAGCCAGAATTGATCTGACCAACAGAGGGAATCCAATACAGGCTAGGAAAATGTGTTCTGAGTGATTCCAAGCGATCGGCTGCCTAGTGGAAAGCTTGCCGTGGGCGAAATCATTGCGCACACGATAGAATTCCGCCATCCATTCATAACGCAATGGCCTTTCTGTCTGCCACCTCTCTATCTTCCTTCTTGAAGTTGGTGCGAGGATACCATTAGCTGGAGTAATAGCACTGGTAAACTTAGTTGCGATGTCCTTGTCATTTGATTTAGCACCCAGAACGCGTTCGAAAGCAGAGCAGAGAAGTATCCACTCAGTCTGATAATTAAATAGTTCGCTATCGGTATTCGCGAGATTGAAAGAGGAAATGGCATTCTGCAATCGTGGCCAGTCGTTAGGGTTGGCCGACTCTCTGAATGACCCCAATGCTTCCAATAGTGGTTCATCTAAGTCCACACCTTTGATGCTACTGACATGCGGAGGTACAGAAAACACCACTTCATCAATTGGCACAGCCAACAAAGCACGCCCCCCACGCCGTCGCGATATAATGGCAATCATCTTCTTGTTCTTTGAAGATCGTCTTTGTCCGTAAACTGAAAAGCAGTCTAGATTGCAGTAGCTTCCCGAATCACGATTTGCCAATCCCGAGAATGCGACAAGCTGTACAAGTTCCCGGGTCACTTCCATTTGCTCTTCTGTCAAGTCATCCAGAATGTCGTTCTCTCCATATTGAATAATTGTGCACTTGTTAATAGAGCGCCCTCTAATGTCTTTGTAGGGTGATAATATCTGATCAATCAGTTCAACAGTTTCTGGAGAGAATTCTCCAGTAGAATTGCTACGACTATATGGGATCAGATCTATCTCACCCATCTTGTAGGCTTTTTTCATTTGGCACCAAGGCATGAATTGTAGTAGCGCCATCTCGCCTATTCCTTCCTAAATCATATCATGTTGATGTCGGAATCTTGCGGAGTTAAGTGGGCGTAGATCATGGTGGTTTTTACGTCCGAGTGGCCAAGCCAGCGGCTGACCTTATAGATTGACACCCCCGCCATGACAAGCTGTGAAGCAAATACGTAACACAATGTCACGCGCCCGGGAGGATTCGAACCTCCAACCGTTGGATTCGAAGTCCACTACTCTATCCGTTGAGCTACGGGCGCCAGATACCTCATTCTAACATCGTAGACGCGAAGTGCAAACGCAATCTCACCACGATCGACTCGCAGTATCGACGCGACGAGGTGTGCAACTGTGTCCATGAGGCAAGTATCGGTTCAGAAGTGCCGGGATTTTGTGAAAGCAGGGAGGAGTCTGGACAGTCGGTGCGAGCCTCTAAAAAAGGTTTTACGAGTTCACCCCTGTGACTCCTCCCGTTTGCTCTCAGGCTTTTCACGACGTTACCCAGTCCCGAGTTCCACAAAAACCGGAATAGTCGCGGATGTTCCGGCACAATGACCCCGTGCGCGGGGAGAGAAATCCGGGTTAGCATCCTATTTTCCGGAAGGTGACTTGCGCAGGAAGCCGATTCTGCGGCGCTTGGTCTGCTGGTCAACCTTCATGACTCGTACTACGAGCTGCACCGAAGTCATATGGGTGAGGACACAACACTCGTTGCCCATCGAGTCGAGCCCGTGCAGGACAATCATGGACGGGTTCTGGAAGTCGACGCTGGTTACGAGGATGGGCTGGCCAGCCGAAGGGTAGTGGTAGATTAGGAGCTGCTCATTCTTCTTGAGGTTCTTCTGCATTGCCTCGATGTGCACCCTGATTTGCTCGTAGAAGGTGTCGGCGAGCTTGTAGTTCGAGGGCAGGGCGAGGCTCGGCGCGGAATACCTGGGTATTTTGACCCCCGTGAACTTGCCGCTCAGGTCAAACGGGTTAAACACGGCTTCCTCCTTTCTGCGCGCTTCGCGCGCTGCTCTACTTTCTACTCTCAAGAAAGGAGAGCTGGGCTTCGCCCGGCGCTACAGCTTGGCTGTGCGCATGTTTGCGATTGCGGCGTTGTAGCGGGTCTGGGCCTGCTGGACCAGGATAATCGCGTGTGCGACCTTGGCCCTGTCAATGCCTTTACCGCCCGGCATTGGGAAGAGCTTCGCCAGCGCGGCGAGTCCCTTCGCCTCCTGCTCGAAGTCCCTGGCGGCGGCGTTGAGCTGGGTTTTGGCTTCGGGTAAGACAGTCGCGGCTTCTTGGCAGAATTTGGCGGCGCTGGTTCGCCACTCGCCAAACTTGGCCGCATAATCAGCCATGCCCTCCGGCATGCATTTGGCCTCGGGATAACCTCTGAGCGCTGAAAGCCACTGGTTGTATGCTTCTCTGCCGTCGCGGACCTTCGGACGCCACGCGAACTCTTCGAGATTGTAATGCCTGTAGGCTACTGTGAGAGCATCGCGGTAGGCCTTCTTGCGGTCGTAGTTTTCGAGACGCCTGCCGGCGTCGAGGGCGTAGAGAATCGGCAGGTTGAAGTCACCCAGCTTGTCGTAGTCCACAGTCTTCCAGTGCGCCAGGTTCAGGAATGTTTCGACCGCAAGCTTCCTCTGGGCATCGTCATAGCTGGTGACGAGCGCCCATTCGGGCACGTAGAGGTCGTAGACTGCGACAGGGCGGCGCTCATCGAGGGCACTGGTAACAAGCTCAAGTAACTTCTCGCGCTGGGCAGGAAAGGTGTCGGACCTGCCCCAGTCGATATGCAGGAAGAAGCGCGGGTCCCAGCCCAGCCGGCGCATGGTCTGGGGGTGGAACTCTTTCCAGTTGGTGTAGTGTGTTCCCGAGGGGCACACTTCGCGGTGGACCAGTATGCGGAAGGCGTAGCCGGAAAGCCCTTCGATTTCCCACAGGGGGTGCTCATCGCCAAGGAAGTCGAGAATGCTCTTTACAGCGCCGCAGAAGGTGTCTGAGGCGGGCTTCAGTTCAACATCGAGTTTGACATTCATCTATAAGACTCCCTATTGTCTCAGCGTCTCGCTTCCAAGGCGCCTTCCAAGGTCGAACGCACTCTTGTTCTCATCTACCTTCCTTGGAATACGGGCGAGGAGCGCTCTTAGCACCGTGTCGGGGTGCACAGCGCGAAGAACCTCCGCCACAAAACCGAGAAGCAGCGTGTTTGCGAAGAGTTCCGAGCCGAACTTTTCCCTTGCCGTGAGAGTGGCCGGCACGGGCAGCACCCTGACAGCATCGGTCTGGCCGGGCTTGACGAGGTCTGAGTCGTAGATAAGCGTCCCTCCGGGCGTGACGGTTGAGCCGTACTTTTCAAAGGCTGGCTGACTCATGCAGACCAGCACGTCCGCAGTCTCGGCTTCGAGTTCGTGTATCCGGCCTTCCTGGATGGTGACATCGCATTTGGATGCGCCGCCGCGTGCTGCGCTGCCGTATGACTGGGTTTGCAGGGCGTACTTACCTTCGAGCGCGGCCGCCGCGCCGTATATCTGGCCGAGCATGAGAATGCCCTGGCCACCGAAACCTGTAAAGCGCACCCTCACTTCGATGTTTCCTTTCTCAGTCTTTCATTCATTGCCCGCAGTGATTTCGCGAACTCCGGGCGCTCGGTGTCGGCAAGCTCGCCGACGGTGATTTTTTCTGCAAGTTCTTCTTCCGACATAGCGGCCGCGTCGTCTATACGCACGGAATTGTCCCTGTAGTGGTGCAGGAAGTCGGTAGCTTTGCGGCGCCCGACCGACTTGCCGAAACTGACAGGGCACTGCGAGACTATCTCGAGGAAAGAGAACCCTTCCTTGGCGATAGCTTTTTTCATTGCCTTCTTGAGCTGCATCACGTGGTAGGTGGTCCAGCGCGCGGCGAAGGTGGCTCCGGCAGCCTTCACCATCTCGGCAGCCTGAATCGGCTGCTCTACCGAGCCGTGGGGGGTTGTGGTAGTAGATACGCCCCACGGTGTCGTGGGCGCGACCTGGCCGCCGGTCATCGCATAGATGGAGTTGTTTACAAGGAAGACGCTCAGGCCGATATTGCGCCTGGCGGCGTGTATCAGGTGGTTCCCGCCAATTCCGGTTATGTCGCCGTCACCGGCAATCACAATCACCTTGAGGTGCGGCTTCATCACCTTGATTCCCGTAGCAAACGCGAGCGCCCGCCCATGGGTTGTGTGCAGCGTGTCGCACTTGAAGAAGGGCGAGGGAATCCACGAGGAGCAGCCGATGCCTGTGACGCATACGATTTCTTCAGCCTTAATTGCACTTTCGTGGATTGCGTGTGCGAAGAGGTTGAGCACAGTCCCGCACCCGCAGCCGGCGCAGAACGGCGTCGGCAGTATATCACGCCGCAGATAATCAAGCAGCGGGTTCTCGACCGTTTCGCCTTTCATCGCAGGGCGTCCTCCACTGCGTGGAATATCTCGGCGACTGTGTGTGAGATGCCGCCGATTTTGGGGACGGAGATGACAGGGCAGAGGACGAAGCGCTCGATTTCGCGCGAAAGCTGACCCAGGCACATCTCCGGCACAATTATCTTTTTCACCTTTTTTCCTATCTTTGTAACCTGCGTTCGCGGGAAGGGCCAGACAGTGATGAGCCGAAGCATGCCGACGAGAAAGCCGTTTTCGCGTGCGAGTTCGAGGGCGCCCATTGCGGGCCGCGAAGAAGCGCCGTAGGCAATTATCACGACTTCGGCATCGTCGAGTTGGGTTTCCTCGACCCTGACGATTTCCTCGCGGGCATCGGCGATTTTCGAGACAAGCCTTCGCACCAGGACATCGTGGACTGACTGTGTGTTGACATCGCGCATGCCGTCGGATTTGTGCGTGGAGCCGGTGACGTGTCGAAGCGTGCCTTCGCCGAACTCCACCATTGGTGGAACAGGCTCGCCGCCTGCGTGCGGCTCGTCGGCCTTGACTTTCTTGCGGGGTTCGAGCACGATTTCCGCCGGATCGGGGAAGGTGATGTTCTCACGCATGTGGCCGACCTCGCCGTCGCCAAGGAGTATTACAGGGGTGCGGAAGCGTTCCGCGAGGTTGAAGCAGTCTATTGTCAGGTCGAAGTACTCCTGGACGGAGTTCGGGGCGAGCGCGATAATCTCGTGGTCGCCGTGCGTGCCCCAGCGGGCCTGGTAGAAGTCGCCCTGCGCG
>DAOVDS010000335.1 GCA_030669415.1 bacterium | reverse complement strand
CTGCATCAGCTTGCCGGCGAACGTGAATTCAATCAAATCGTCCGGAGTTTCCTTTCACAGTTCAGCGACAAGCCGGCTTCTTTCACTGACTTTCAGACCGTAGCGCAAGAGGTGCTCGGGCGCAGTCTCAGCCGGTTTTTCGATGACTGGATTTTCACGGCAGCGTCCTCCCAGTACCTGACGAGCCGAATGACCCTCGACGAAATTGTAAGCATCTATTGCCTCTGAGCCGATTACCCGATTTTTCCAAAAAAAGTTTTCTAATCTCTTGTGAATTCACAAGTAACGTAAGTGCTTTGGCCCGTGCAAGTTTGCGCAAACGTGCTTTCACACCATGAGCGTTTCAAGTGACTGCACATGTGCCAGAAGACTTGACAAAACTCGTTTTTCATCCTATACTTGATTGAGCACGGAGGGAAGTTATGAGAAATCACAAGCCTCACCACTACTGTGGGATACTCGTCCTCCTTCTCGCCGTGCTCTCTGTTTTTGCATGGTCATACTTCCCGCCTGCAGCTCAGAGAAAGCCCGTACCTGTCATTGTACACACCATTGTCAAGACGCCCGGGCGCAACACGCGCTCGCAGCGTCCCGACAGCACTGAACGGGAATTGGTCGCGAGAACCCGGAAGAACTCTCAAGGGAATTGACACCCCGCCTCGCAAGGAATGCCTAACCCGGATATTTCATGAGTGTTCGGCGGTTGTGTACTCAACTGATTATTCTGCCATATGTTGTGGCGTGGAATCTGAGTCTTGCGAGTTGACACGCTGTTCGCCGCCGGCGGAGCGATTTTGGTTTCAGGTAAGGACGCACAAGCGAGATTCCGCAAGCGTATCAGTAGATACGCTGAGGACAGCGAGCGCGGAGGACGCTGCCTGGGACGAAAAGCGCCCGCCGGACGCTGAAGACTCATGAAATATCCGGGCTAAGGAAAGCTACGACCCGTTGAGCACACGCCTGTAGAGCTTATAGTACGACGCGGCCGCCTTCTCCCAGGTGAACTCCTTTGTGCGCTCCAGTGCACGCTCGGCAAGCTCACGCCTGGCATGGCTGTCTTCGAGAAGTTCCAGCACGGCCTGCGTCACCTCTTCCAGGTCTGCGTGATTGACGAACCGGGCCACGCCGTCGGCAGTCTCGCGAAAGCCGCCTCGCCCGGAGGAGACCACCGGACAGCCCGAGGCCATCGCGCAAAACCCCTGTATCGAGTAACCTGTGTAATGGTCGAGGCAGACGTAAATGTCAGCCGCGTTGAAGTAGTAGTTGTAGAGTGTTGTGGGCCCCTCGCCCGCCCCGGGCCTGATAACGGCACCCGTGACCCTGAAGCGCTCAATCACCTCGTCAATGCGCGGGCTGGTCGGGCCGACTCGCAGCAGCAGCACATCGGGACATTTCCCGCGCACCCTCGAGAGCAGCTCAATCAGCGCGGGGATGTTGTTGTTCTTGTTCTCGTTGCCGACGTTCAGGATTACCCTCGCGCCGACAGGCAGCCCGAGCAGCTCGCGCACATCGGCCCTGTCGCGGGGGGTGTAGACCTCGCGATTCACGCCGGGGTAGATTACCTCCACCCGCTCTTCTGGCACATCGAAAAGCTCGACCAGGTCCCTCTTGGCGTTCTGGGTGTTTGCAACAATCGCCTGCGCCTGCAGGAGCACCTGCATGTTCTGTTTGAACCTGCGCCTTGTCCCCTCGGTGTAGACACCGTTTGTGCGCAAGGGCGCCGCATCGTGGATTGTCGCAACCGCCGGCCTTCGTCCGTACTTAATCAGCCGTGCGTGGCGCTCGCTGAGGAAATGGTATATGTCGTACTTCGGCAGGCGCGCGTTTACCTGAAAAAACGCGAGGTGCTTGGTCCAGTGCTCGACCACCCGGTCGGGCCGCTCACGCCAGGCTATAGAGCGGCACTTGCGCCTTCGCTCGACAAACACCTGCTCCGCGCCCAGTTCGTTGCGCAGGTGGCGCACCAGCTCCGCCGCCATCACCCCGCCGCAGGTCGCCGGCGGACCCGGGTGAATTATCCCCACCTTCGCACCGTTGAGAGTCAATATATCAGCCTCACTTGACCAACATACAGGCAAGAAGCATGAAGAACGCCATATGAAACGCCACCAATAACTTCACTACAATCCATACTTTAGGCTCTCTTAGCGATATTTTCTTTAGCATCTCCATGCAAGCATATAAACCCACGAGGAATGCCGGAATCCAAAGAAGGCCGCGTCCTTTGCCTCTCGAATAGACAGAGTCTAAAACAGCTATTACATTGAGCAGATAGGACAATGCAACAAGTGCCCAGACATTGTGCCTGCGCCAGACTGACTTGCGCTTCTCTTGGGCTTCGTCATTCACTCGGTTTACCAGCTTCCCGCTGTATCCTGTCGATAATCAGCTCGCCGCCGACGCCGACGTTTTCCGGGGAGTTCTCCTTGATTACGACGACAATCACGTTTTTTGGCAACCCGTATGCCTTGTGCGTTAGTTCCGTTACTCCTCTGACGAGTTCGCGCTTGAGGTCGAGGTCTTTTATCTGCGGGCCCTCAATCGTGATATTGGGCATCTCTCCCCCTGCTTTTCCGGTATGAGTGTATCTTTCCTCTACCGCACCATTATATTATCTCAACGTGATGTGTCAAAGCTTATTCACCATACCCCGGTTTGCGGCAGAATTGAAAATACTATGTCAGTAACACGGCGGCAAATTCATTCCGGGACATAAATGCCCCGAAACAGGTTTTTTCGAGTATTTTCAGCAAAAATCAGGATTTCACTTGACATTTTGATAGTAGATGGTAGTATATGGTAGACATTGAATGGGCATGATAGGCCATGAAAGCGTTTGAAAACGGCCTTGAAGTGCCTGAAAGAGAGTTTTGACAACCGAAAAGACGACCAATGGCATGCGGGGCCGGGGGTTGCCGCGTTGCGTCGCAAGGGGGAAGAAGACCTTTCTGCCTTGAAACGCAAACATTCTCGGCAACTCAGCACCGAGGGGGATTACCCCTTATTGATTGTCGCTACGTCCAAATACTACAGCGACAAGCTCGGCAACCCTCACCCGCGACCTTAAAACATTCCGAGGATTCACAACCAGGCATAAACGGCGCTATCGGTCTGTGTTTACAGCAACGAAAGGAATTGAAGATGAAATACAGCAAACGCGACCTGAAGGCAGTTGATATATTTGCCCTGATTCTCTTCGGCTTAGGGCTTATGTTCCTCGTAATGGGCATTCTTTCTTATACAGAAGTGCCAAAGGGAATTTCTCCTGAAAAAGAAGGGTCTGCGCTTGGTGCCAAGTCAAAGATGGATGCAGTCAAAGATGACATCCCGAAAGTAAAGGGCGGCAAAGTCGGCAAAATTCCCTATGCCCCTGTGGGTGCGGCAATACGCCTTATATTGTTCGGAATCATCTTCATGTGCCTTGGCGCGGCATTGAACATTGGTCTTCGCCGCGTGCTTAAAAACAAGGGAGAAGATGTGCTTGACCCGCACGATGAGGTTCCTGCAGGAGTCGATACCAGGCCGGATAAAACATAGCTCTGTCAGACAATGGCAGAGAACTTCAGAATGCTACTGCAGAACCGGCATCACTTGAGGAACTGAAACGCCAGCAGTGCCATGCCTGTCCCGTAGCTGTACCCCAGCAGCGGGCTGTCCAGGTAGCTGCCGTCTTCGGTGCGGGTTCCCAGAACGACCTCGAGTATTGTGCGCCGGTACTTGTCACGTTTTTCCTGCGGCAGTTCGCGTACTGCCGCCGCCGCGAATGCGTAGTCGAACAGCAGGTAGTGGGACCCCTGCCCGTGCCTGCCCGTGTGCATCAGCGCCTTGCCGCGCTGGCCGGCAAGCTCGCGGCGGTATCTTACGAGCAGCAAGCATGGATGCGACTTGCCAGTGCGCCCAGCGGATGCTATTATGTAACCGGGCGGGGCTGAGGCGCAGATTATGAACCACTACAGGAGACGGCTACACAGGCGCGGGATTCTGGTCTTCTGCATCCTGACGCTGTCATTATCTCAACTCTGCCGGACACTGTCGGCAGGCCTGGATTTCGACCCGAAGCCCCCCATACGCTGGAAAGAGATGCTCTCCTGCCAGTTGGTCCTCCTGGCGAAATACGAGAAGCACGAAGGCG
>DAOVDS010000119.1 GCA_030669415.1 bacterium | reverse complement strand
AAAACGTAAATAAACATAAATAAACATAAAAAAAGGTGCTATCGGCGATCATATGCCAGTATAGTGCCACAGTGGCATATGATGGCTGCGGGTTCTGTGGTGGGGCGGGTGGTTCTGGGTGCGGGCCGGAGGCGGTGGAGGTCGTTTTGGCTGCGGGTCAGTTGTAGGAACACCCGCCACGCTGCCGCCCTGCGGCAAGATCGCCCCGCTGAACTGGTCAAAGTAGCAAGCTCGATAAGCTGCCCCCTGTCATAATGTTGCGCTGGTGGTGAAGGGCAAAAGAGGGTATAGGACAGCAAGACGATGGGGTAAATGCGCATTGCAGGGAAACTCCCGCTTGCAGAAGGCAAATTATCGCAGTAATATGTTGTCGAAAGGGTGTGCGATGGTCGTAGACAGGTTTCATCTGGGAGATCCCGGTTGATGGGAAAGAGCGGTAAGAGAATCAACTGGTCGCAGGAGCGCTGGAGAAGGCACCTCGTGGGCCCGCGCAAGTTTCTCTGGCCCGAGGATACGGTGGAGAAGCTGGCGGCCTGGATGGGGCTAAAAGCCGGCATGAGCGTGGTGGATGCGGGCTGCGGGCTGGGTTACCTGGGCTACACCTACTGGCCGTATTTCGGCAAAGACGGACGTTACCTGGGCGTTGATATGGCGTGGGAGCTGCTCCAGGACGCGGCGGCGGGAGCGAAGAAATGGGCCGGGAAAGGTAAAGCCTTTTTCATCGCGGGCGATGTGTTGGGGCTTCCTTTTCCCGACAACTTCGCCGACTGTGTCATGTGCCAGACCCTTCTCATACACCAGAAAGAGCCCGGGCTCGTACTGGCGGAGATGGCCCGCGTGGCAAAGCCGGGCGGGCTCATATTATGCAAGGAGCCGGATAACATCTCGTCAATGCTTGCAAAAAGATGCAGCTCCCTTCCGGAACTGGATATCGAGGTGGAACTGCTGCTCAAAAAGGCGACTCTCATCACCAACAAAGGGCGCATCAAGCTGGGCAGAGGCGACTTCGGTATTGGCAGAAGGGTTCCGGTGATGATGAAAGAGCTTGGTCTTACAGACATTGATGCACGCAACCACGACCAGATCAATCTGCTGCTGCCGCCCTACGATGGCCCCATCCAGCAGCACCGCCTGGAGACGATGAAACTGTACATGGGCTTTGACAGGGACAGGAAGGAGCGCTACTACTGGCGCAAGAGGCAGAAGGAAGAGTTCCTCGCGGGGGGCGGCGACCCGCGCGAGTTTCAGCGCTGCTGGAGAATCCGGAACAAAATCAGGCGCATATGCGAAAAGCAGATTGAGAAAGGGGAGTATTTCCACAGCGGCGCCGTGAACATCTACGTCGTCAAGGGAAGGAAGCCGAAATAGGCCCTTACCCATGTGCGTGGAGATGACGGATATGAAATTAAGGGAAATGCTCCCCGCGCTTGCGCGTGGGGCTTCCGGAATGACAAGGAGTTCCCCGGGTGTAAAACCCGGGGCTTGTTATTTATTTCGGGCCGCAGGTGCCACGGATGCAGCTTGATGCCTCTCAATGCCCGGAGTTCGGGAAGACAGTCAGATGCCGCCATTTTGGCTTGACAGTGCGGGGCGCTCAATTACAATTGCCCGAACTGCTTTCCGTACCGGAAGCACCATGCCGGCAGGCGTGGTGAAGGGAAAAGCAACATGATAGTGATGAAATTCGGCGGGACTTCGCTGGGCAGCGCTGTGAGGATGCTCGCCGCGGCCCGGATAGTGAAGGGCCGGCTTCGCCGCAAGCCGGTTGTGGTTGTCTCCGCCGCGGGCGATACGACTGACCGGCTGGAGAAACTCTGCGAGGCAGCCATTGCGAGCAGGAACTGGGAGAAACAGCTTGAGGGGGTTTTCGACTTCCACGGGGCACTGCTTGACAAGCTGGGCATTAACAAGGACTTGCTTGTGAAGGAGAAGCGCTACCTTCGCCAGACGGTGCAGCGGATAGCGAAAAGGGGGAAGTGCTCGGAGGCGAACCGGGTGCGGGTGCTTGCGCACGGGGAGCGCTGCTGTGCGAAGGTGTTTTCGGGTGCGCTTGCATCACTGGGCGTGGCGTCGAGCGCGCACGACTCGTTCAAGCTCGGCATGGTGACGGACCGGCGGTTCCCCGAGGCGAAGGTTCTGCCGGAGGCTTTCGGGCTGCTGCGGTCTTCGATAAGCAGGCTCTGCGGCGTGCCGGTGATAACCGGTTTTCTGGGCGCGACGAAGGGCGGCGAGCTCACGACGCTGGGGAGAGGCGGAAGCGATGTCAGCGCGTCGGTTATCGGCGCTGCGCTCGGGGCGAAGGAAATCGAGATATGGACGGATGTCCCCGGCGTCATGACTGCCGACCCGCGGGTGGTGCCCGGGGCGTGGCCCGTGCGCAAGCTCTCGTTCGGCGAGGCGGCGGAGCTTGCATACTTCGGCGCGAGGGTGCTTCACCCGAAGGCGATTGCGCCCGCGATTGAGAAATCCATCCCTGTGCGGGTGCTGAACACGTTTGACCCGCAGGACCGCGGGACGGTGATTGTGCCCAGGAGCCGCGAGACAGGCATTGTGGCCAAGGCGATTGCGCACAAAAAGGGCATTACTGCGGTTATTGTCAACTCGCTTCGCATGCTCGAGGCGCACGGCTTTCTCGCACGGGTGTTCGAGATATTCAGGAAGTACAGTATAAGCGTGGACATGATAACCACGAGCGAAGTCTCGATTTCGCTTACGGTCGATGACACAGGGAACCTGGAGTTGGCGGCGGGCGAGCTCGCGGAGTTCGCCAGCGTCTCCGTCATGCACCGCCGGGCGATTGTGTGCGTCGTCGGTGAGGGGATGAAGCGCGTGCGGGCGATGGCGGGGCGGATATTCTCCTGCCTGGGCAGGGAGGATATCAACGTCGAGATGATAAGCCAGGGCGCCAGCGAGATAAACGTCTCCTTCCTCGTGCATGAGCGCTCGGCGAAGGCTGCGGTGCGCGCGCTGCACAGGGATTTCTTCGGGAAGTAGAGGTGCCAATGGAGTTTACGAACAGCGAGTGTCTTATGGGCGGCGTAAGCGTGTCGGAGCTTGCGCGGGAGTTCGGCACGCCGCTTTACGTCTACGAGGAAGAGCTTATCAGGAAGCGTTTTCGGAGCTTCCGGGATGCGATTCCCTACAGACCGCTGCGCCTGCTTTATGCCTGCAAGGCCAACTCGAACCTCGAGCTCATGCGGGTCCTGCTCGACGAAGGCTGCGGCATTGACGCGTGCAGTCCGGGCGAGGTCTTCTTCGCCATCGAGGCTGGCTGCAAGCCCCAGGATGTCATGCTTACGGGCTCCAACATAACGGACGCACAGATAGCGATGGTCCGCCATTACGATGTCCTGATAAACATGGACAGCGTTACCCAGCTCGAGCGCTACGGGGCGGCGTATCCCGGCACGGAGTGCTCGCTGCGGATTAACCCCGAGATTGGCGCGGGCGCCCACGAGCACGTCGTCACGGGCGGGCCGAACGTGAAGTTCGGCATAATGCACGACAGGCTGCCCGAAGCGCTCGGGATTGCCAGGCTGCACAACCTGAAAGTTGTCGGGGTGCACATGCATATCGGGTCGAACATCCTCAATCACGAGCCCTTTATCGAAGCTGCAAAGGTGTTTCTCGAGAGCGTGCGGCTCCTGCCGGACCTGCGGTTCGTGGACCTCGGCGGCGGCTTCGGCGTTCCCTACGGCCCCGGGCAGCAAGGCGCCGATTTGAAGGAGTTCGGCAAGGCGGTGAGCGGACTGTTCGAGGGCTTCTGCAAGGACTACGGCAGGGAGCTTGCCCTTGTCTTCGAGAACGGCCGCTACTACGTTGCGCAGGCGGGGCACCTGCTTGTCAGGGTCGTGGATGTGAAGAAGACTCGCACCCACGTGTTTGTCGGAACCGACTCCGGCTTTACGCACCTTATCAGGCCGGCGCTCTACGAGGCCCACCACGAGGTTGTAAACTGCACCCGGCGGGACTCGCGGCCGATAGAGGCTTCCGTGGTGGGGAATGTCTGCGAGACGGGGGATTATTTCGCCCGCCACAGGAATATCCCGGAGCCGTTTCCCGGCGATATTCTCTCAATCGAGAATGCCGGCGCATACGGTTACGCGATGGCCTCGCCTTACAACGGCTGGCCGCGCCCGGCGGAGGTCATGGTCGCCTCAGGCAAGGCGCGCCTGATTCGCAGCCGTGAGAGCTACGAAGACCTCCTGCGGGGCCAGCGCGAGATAATCAACATCGCGTACCCCTGGGGCGAAACGAAACAGCCGGAGAGCCAGTAGCCAGTATTGACTTTTCGTTTTTGGCTATTGGCTTTTTTTGTTTGAGCCGGTAAAATCGATGTGCTAATATTCTCGCTTCGCGTCAGGTAAGGCGGGAGGAGTGCTGGTGTCCCAGGATGAAAAACGCAAGTACCGCAGGCTCGACACGCAGGTTAAGGTCGAGATATCATACACCGACCCGGAAAAGGATGTAACAAGCCTGATTACCGACCCCGTATCGAAAAATATGAGCGCAGGCGGACTGCTTATCCGGCTCAGCAAGCCGCTCGCCGTCGGCTCGGAAGTGGTTGTGAAATTTCTGCTGCCCTCGGAGCAGCGCTTTATCATGACGTTCGGCAGGGTTGTGCGCGTCGAGGTGGTCGAGGAGGGCAGCAAGTACGACATCGGCCTGTGCTTCATAAACACGCGCCAGCAGGATATCGAGCGCATAGAAAAACACGTCACAGACACGCTCGAAAAGGACTAACCCGGCAGGCTCTCTACTCTTCTTTCTCTCTAAGCTCTTTCCCCGAAACCGCACCGTGCGAGAGCAGGAGCTTTTTCATGCCTTCGTAGTGAGCCAAATCAAGCGGCGTTGAGCCGCTGCTCGTTTGCGCAGCATTGACATTGGCGCCCTCGCGTAACAGCAGCTTTGCCCTTTCCCTTTTACCTGAGTCAACTGCATAGTGAAGCGCAGTCCAGCCGTAAATGGCCGTTGCATCCATATCCGCGCCACTGGCGGCAAGCAGTTTCACTACCTCACTATCCGCGGCTATATGCAACGGTGCATAGTACCGACCGCTTGTGTGAGCGTCAAGGTCAGCGTCCCAGTCAATAAGCAGATGGCACAGCTTCTGATCGCGCCTCATTGCGGCGTAGTGCAGGGCAGCATAACCGCGCATGTCCTTCGTGTTGACATCGCAGCCGGCGGCGAGGAAGTCCCGTACCTCCCCAACCCGGCCAATCATTGCAGCTTCCGCAACGTTTCGAGGCGGGGTCTTTGAAGTCTTCGCGCCGTACCAACTAAGCAGCATTGCAACGTGGGGATAAGGATGGTCCAACGCCAAATCCAGAGGTGTACGGCCCTCATTGTCCGTTGCGTTTACCTCCGTCCCCTTCGCCAGAAGAATCTTCACCATATCTCCATGCCTGGCGTGGTGAAGAGCTGTCATGCCGTTTTCATCTCTTGCACTTGCGTCAGCCCCTTGGGCGAGAAGTCTCTTAACTGACTCAGGCCTGTTGGCACTTACAGCCTCAAAAAAAGCCTTCTTGACTTCCACCGCGTTCGGTGCAGTACCCTCCTTCTGCCCGCAGGCGGGCAGGAGCAGGAGGATTGCCAGGATGCAGAGTGGTTTTTTCATGCTGCAGGCATTATACCACAATATGCGGCAAAAAGCAAGCCGCGGGTTTTAACCCGCGGATGTTTAGCGGCGTCGCTTGCGACGCCCTGTCTCCCCGGGGATGAACCCCGGGGCTTGTCATCCGGGTCGCAGGCGGCCCGGCTAAACAACCCCGCCGATGAATCCGCCGTACGGCGGAGGGCTTTGGAATTATCCCTTGATGTGGCTGCTGGGATGCATTAGAATCGCGCATTCCAGTCAATGGGGGAGGGAGAAATGAAAAGAGTTATCGTTCTTGCGGCTCTGCTGGGGGTGGCGGTGTTCGCTGCCGGCTGCGCGCAGCTTGGGCCGGTGTACTACAAGGAGTCGCAGGAGTTTTCATTCCACCCGCCTGCGAGCTGGCGCCACAACCCGCCCGAGGAGGAGATAACCATCTTCCAGTCGCACCACATCAGAGGGTACAAGTTCAGGCCGACGCTGACTATCGTGGTGGAAGACACCGAGATAATGACTGTCGAGGAGTACTATGAGAAGCAACTCGTGGCTCTGCGAAAGCTGCCCGCCTACGAGCGGGGCGAGGAGACTTCCGTCGGGAACTTCGATGCCTGGCGGCTCATGTACACCTACTACAATCCTCACTACAAGATAGTGCTGGCTGCGGTCACGCAGCTCATGTTGAGGGAAACGAGGATTTACGCCGCAACTTACGTGGCGCCCAAGAAGCTCTGGAAGAGCTACAAGAGCCTGTTCTTCGACTCGCTGTACACCTTCAAGTTCGGCGAGAAAGCGGTGCCCATAGGGTACAAAAGGGACGCCTACGGCAAGCCGGAGCTCGGCACGCGCTGAGCCGAAACCTGTGGCAGGGGTTGACAGTTCGGGGGAAATCGCATCATGGATGAGAGAATGATTCTTGCCGGCTTTGGCGGGCAGGGGTTGATGCTTCTGGGCAAGCTTTTCTGCTTTTTTGAGATGCACGCGGGCCTGCACGTGACCTATATCCCCTCCTACGGCGCGGAGATGCGCGGAGGCACCGCCAACTGCAGCGTAAGAATTTCGGATGACCCGATAGCCTCGCCCATGGTGCCGACAGCCTCGACGATAGTGGTGATGAACCAGCCTTCGTACGAGAAGTTCAAGAACCGCATCGAGCCCGGCGGGTATATTTTCGTCAACAGCTCGCTCATTGAAGTGGCCGACCCGCTCGAGGGCGTTAACATAGTCGAAGTGCCGGCGTCGGAGATAGCCTCCGAGATGGGCGATGTCCGCAACGCCAACATGGTCCTCCTGGGGGTGATGAACTACATCAAGGGCTTCGCCGACAACGAGTTTATCTGGGAGCAGTTCCCGGACTTCCTCGGCCCCGCCAAGGTCAAGCTTATTGACTCGCTCAAGGCGGGCATGCTCAAGGGCGAGGAGTACGCAAGGGACCATTTCAACTCCGCTGCCGTGTAACGGGAAGAGAATGACAGTACCTCCGGCACACCGCGATAAAGAGAACCTGCGCAAGCTCCCGCTTCACGAAGCGCATGAAGCGGAGGGCGCCCAGTTCATAGAGTATGCCGGCTGGCTGCTTCCGCTTCTGTATGTGAGCATCATAGCGGAGCATCAGCAGGTTCGCATGAGGGCGGGGCTTTCAGACCTCTCCTACATGGGCAAGATAGAGATTGCGGGCAGCGAGCGCCACAAGCTGCTCGAAAGGCACTCTTCGCGCGCAATCGACGGCGAGAGCCTCGGAAGAGTCTACTATTCGCTCATGCTGACGCCCGAGGCGACTATCTTCGCCGACATCCTGGTTTTCGTGCGGGAAAACTCCTACATCCTGACTCTCAACCCTCTTACGACCGGGAAGGTGCTGGAGCGCTTTCAGGAGGGTACGAAGGAGCTTGATGTCCAGGTGAAGGACCGCACGGCGGAGCTTGCGCTCCTCTCGGTTCAGGGGCGCAAAGCGCCAATGACGCTGCAGAGGATAACTGACGCGGTGCTGTCCGACATACTCAACAACCGTTTCTGCGAGGCCTTTGTCGTGGGAAAAGAGGCGATTGTGGCACGCACCAGCTACTCCGGTGAAGATGGGTTCGAGATTCTCATAGAAAACGATGCTGCGCAAGAGCTCTGGTACAAGCTGCTGGATGTCGGCCAGTCGGAGCAGATTGTCCCGGTAGGCGTAGGCGCACGCAACACGCTCAGGCTCGAGGCAACGTTCCCGCTCTACGGCAGTGAGCTCTCCGATGGCGTGAACCCTCTCGAAGCGGACCTCGCCTACGCCGCGAACTCCAGGGCTGATTATGTTGGCAAGGAGGAGCTGGAGAAGCTCCGAAAGAAGGGTGTCAAGCGCAAGCTCTGCGGGCTTGTCATCAATGCGAGGGTTGTCGCGCGCGAAGGGTTCGATGTCCTCTCCGAAGGCAAGGCAGTTGGACATATCACTCGCGGCATCCCCAGCCCGACCCTGCGCAGAAGAATCGCCCTCGCCTATCTGCCGGTCGAACTCTCGGTGCCGGGAACTGAGGTGGAGGTGGAAGTCCGCGGCAAGAACTACCCGGCCGTCGTTACTCGAAAGCCCTTCTACCTCAGGAAGCAGCCGGTGAGGCGCATCTAACCCGGCTATGGGAACAAACAATCGAAAAGTCTCGGCGCAGCAGAGGTAACCGGTGGAGCCAAACCCCGCAGCAGTGACTCGTGCTCCAAGGGGCGTGTGTGAAACGTGGACGCTTCTTGACAGCGGTCCCTGCCTCCCCTTCTACAACATGGCTGTGGACGAGGCGCTGATGGAGATGGCCGGCAATGCGGGGACTGTGCGCTTCTATTCGTGGGAGCCGCCCGCGCTCTCGCTGGGCTACTTCCAGAGCGCCGGCGACTTCGACCTCGGCGAGCTGCGTGCGCGGGGGATACCCGTCGTGCGCCGCCCGACCGGCGGAGGCGCGATATACCATTACCGTGAGCTCACTTTCGCCGTTATCGCGGGCCCGCTGGCGCAGAACTCGCTCGGCTCCACGATAGAGCAGCGCTACGAGCGCATACACGGGGCCCTGATACGGACGCTGCGCGAGTTCGGCGTTGAGTCGGCCATGCGCGGCGGCGGGCTCGACACCCCGTTTTCACCCTCGCGGCACAGGCTCTGCTTTGACCGGACTATCGGCTGCGACATCGTTGCGGGCGGGCGCAAGCTGGTTGGCAGTGCCCAGAGAAAAACGCCGCGCGGTTTTCTCCAGCACGGCTCCATTCCCCTGTGGGAAAACCCCATGACGCCGGGTGCAGCCTGGGTGAATGAGCTCTCCGAGGGCGAGGTCACCTATGAAGCGCTCGCGGCCGCGCTCGCACAGGCGTTTGGGACTGCGCTTGGCGTTAAGCTTGTCCCGGGCCCGCTGCGGGAAGAGCAGGAAGCGCGGGCGCAGGCGCTTGCGCAAGACAGGTATTCTGCCGACACATGGAACTTGAGAAGATGAAACACACGGGTGTCTCAAAGATGAAACTGCTGATTTGCCTGTGCCTGGCAGCGCTGCTCTGCGGCGCAGGCTACTACGCCTGGTGGTGGGGCTGGCCTGAGTACCACGCGCAGCGCCTGGACGATGATGACCAGGAAGTGGCACGCAGCAGCGAGGTCGCACTCCTGGCGCTCGGCGAGCGCGGAAGGGGCAAGCTCTACGACTTCCTCCTGAACAAGCTGAACATCGAGCTGCCTCTGTCGGGGTTCGAGAGCGGCGCAGAGCCGCAGGCCCAGAAAATCATCGCCGTCTCGAAGTCCGGCGAGGTCGAGGTGGCGGGCGCCCTCGGCGCAGTACCCGATGTCGTTCTCCTATCTGACAGCTCGGCACCGTTTGAGAAAGTCTGCCGCCCGCTGGCCGAGCTTGCGCGAACGGGGACGGTAAGCGTGCTCGCGATAGCCCTCACGTCGGATTCGCAGATCGCAGTCCTCGAGATTGACCTTGTGTTCCTGAGCCGGGAGCGCCGTGAGAAGCAGCTCACGCTGAAACTCGCCCAGGCCCAAGCGGACCTGGCAGGCGCGCCGGTCTGCGGCTGTTCCGAGGTTGAGGCAGCCCTGGATGGCCGGGCCGCCGGGTCGGTTGAGGTGGTCGCCGGGCCCGGCGTGGACTATGGACGATTCCTGGAGTTCGCCTCCTATCTGCATGCTGCACGCAGGCGGCCCGTGCTTGTCTTCGGTGATGCCGGGGCCTTCGGTGCGCCCTCGGCCAATGCGCTCGAAGAGCTCAGCCGCGGCCTTAACGCCCCGGACGGGAGTCAGCAGGGCCGCGCGGCCGGCAGGCTGAAGACCGCAATGGGCGAGCTCTTCACCTACGACACTTCAAAGACGCCCGCCCGGAACAGGGCGGCAATCGAGAACTGGTCGAAGTGGTTCCAGAAGAACAAGTCCTATATCTACTTCGATGCCGTGGCCGGAAGCTATGCCTACGATGCCGCGGCCTCCGCCGCCGGGGTCGGACACCAGCAGTACTGGCTTGAAAAACTGAGAATACTGAAGAACGAACCGGAGAACTCAAATGACGGGAAGGAGGAGAAACGCTAATGGCGAAAATTGTTAGGGCGCTCGTCAGCGTGTCTGACAAGGCGGGCATTGTTGACTTCGTGAAAGGGCTCAAAGAGTTCGACGTCGAGGTCATCTCGACCGGCGGCACAGCCAGAATGCTCTCGCAAGCAGGTATCGCAGTCACCCAGATTGACGACTACACCGGCTTCCCCGAGATGATGGATGGCAGGGTCAAAACGCTGCACCCCAAGGTGCACGGCGGCCTTCTGGGCGTCCGCGACAACAGCGACCACGTCGCCGCCATGGAGCAGCACGGCATTAAACCTATCGACATGGTCGTTGTCAACCTCTACCCGTTCGAGGCCACAATCGCAAAGCCGGACGTCGCGCTCGCCGAGGCCATCGAGAATATCGACATCGGCGGGCCTTCAATGGTCCGAAGCGCCGCCAAGAACAACAGGTTCGTCGCTGTCGTGACCAATCCCACACACTACGGCGCAATCCTCGATGAGATGAAAAGCTCCGGCGGCGAGCTCTCGCAGGAGACCCTCTTCTCCCTCGCCTCCGAAGCCTTCGCCCTTACCGCGCACTACGACGGCGCCATCGCCGACTACTTCCAGAAACAGCACGGCGAGGAGTTCCCGCCCCAAACGCTGCGGCTCGAGTTCGAGCTGGCCCAGAAGCTGCGCTACGGCGAGAACCCGCACCAGCGCGCCGCTTTCTACAAGCAGTCCAGGCAGTCCGAGCCTGCCATCTCGAGTGCCGAGCAGCTCTCCGGCAAGGCGCTTTCCTACAACAACATCATGGATGCCGACGGCGCGCTCGAAATAGTCAAGAACTTCGACGGGATTGCCGTGTCCGTGATAAAGCACGCCAACCCCTGCGGCTGCGCTATCGGAAAGACGCTCAAAGAGGCCTACGTCAGAGCGCACGCCTGCGACCCGGTGAGCGCGTTTGGCTCGATAGTAGCCCTGAACCGCCCCCTCGACCTGGAAACCGCAACGGAGATAGCAGACCCCGAGAAGTTCATCGAGGTGGTTATCGCCCCCGAGTTCGAGGAGGGGACGGTCGAAATTCTCACCACCTCCACCAAGTGGGGCAAGAATGTACGGCTCCTCAGAACAGGTAAGCTGCCCAGGCCCTCCGAGCGAAGCCGCCGGGAGTTCGACCTGCGAAAGGTGATCGGCGGGCTGCTGCTTCAGGACCGCGACCTCGACCAGTTCGGCGAGGAAGGGCTCAAGGTCGTCTCGAAGCGCCAGCCCACAGAGGCGGAAATGGAAGAGCTCAAGTTCGCCTGGACCGTCGTCAAGTGCGTCAAGTCCAACGCGATAGTAATCTCGAAGGACTTCGCAGGCGTCGGCGTGGGCGCGGGCCAGATGAGCCGCGTCGACTCCTCGCGCATCGCCGTTTCCAAGGCGGGTGACCGGGCAAAGGGCGGCGTGCTCGCATCCGACGCCTTCTTCCCCTTCCCCGATGCGGTCGAGGCTGCCGCCGAAGCCGGCGTTACCGCCATAATAGAGCCTGGAGGAGCGCTGCGCGACAAGCAGGTCATCGAGGCGTGCGACAAGCATGACATAG
The DNA here is from genome assembly GCA_030669415.1 of bacterium. Lineage (GTDB taxonomy): Bacteria > Planctomycetota > SKW154 > SKW154 > DAOVDS01 > DAOVDS01. The sequence continues at coordinate 122 of DAOVDS010000119.1, read as the reverse complement.
CGCTCGTTTTCACCGGCATGCGCCACTTTAAACACTAAATGTTTCGGATTTGAATGGCTATACCCCAAATCGCCATCGTCGGCAGGCCGAACGTCGGCAAGAGCACCCTCTTCAACTGCCTG
>DAOVDS010000011.1 GCA_030669415.1 bacterium | reverse complement strand
GATTATCGACACAACGGTGGACATGGGCTGCTACGAGTTCAACGCGCTCAACGTGCCTTCTGTGTACTCAACCATACAGGATGCGATTGACGCGGCCGAGACGGGTGATACTGTCGTCGTTGCTGACGGGACATACCAGGGGATTGGCAACAAGGACCTGGATTTTACAGGCAAGCTGATTGTCGTGTGCTCCGAGAACGGCCCAACAAGCTGCACAATTGACTGCGAAACTTTAGGTCGCGGATTCTACTTCCACACTGGCGAAGGACTCGGCTCGGTCGTTGACGGCTTCACCATCCGCAACGGTAATATAAACCCCGGCGGCGGCATTCGTTGCGACAGCAACTCGAATCCCACAATAATCAACACCATAATCACAAATTGCTCTGTTTCATCCAATGGCGGCGGTATCTATTGCAGCAACGCCAGCCCGACCATTGCCAACTGCGTTGTTAACGGCAATTCAGCAGACCTATATGGCGCTGGCATTTGCTGTACCAATGCCGCCAGCCCAAGGATAGTCAACTGTGCAATCACAAGTAATCCCTGTGCCTGGGGTGGAGGGGGTATTTGCTGCCTGACAGGCTCCAACCCTATAATTGACAACTGCACCATAGCGAATAACGACGCAGTTGAAGGCGGAGGTATTTACAGTAAGGACTCGAACCCCGTACTCAACAATGCCATCCTGTGGGGCAACACCGCCAGCACCTGGGCAAACCAGATATGCGTCTACGGCGGCGGTTTTACCGTGACTCTCAATTACTGCGACTATGCCGATGGAAGCGGTGATGTCGGTGGGTCAATAACACCGTTTAGCTGTATTTACACCGACCCGCAGTTTGTGGATTCGGCAGGCGGTGATTATCGTTTGTCAGGTGGACCGACGCGCTCGCCGTGTATAGATGCCGGCGACGACTTGCTGGTGCCTGCTGGGGTAACGACTGATTTGGACGGCAGGCAGAGGATACTGGGCGGGAGCGTGGATATAGGCGCTTACGAAGGGGGCAGGCTGATTGTCGCGAATAGCGGGGCACCGTACTCAACGATACAGGATGCAATAGATGCGGCATCTGACAGTGATATGGTGCTGGTCAAGGATGGGACATACACGGGAGCGGGAAACAAGGATTTGGATTTCGGCGGCAAGGCGATAACCCTCAGGTCGGAAAATGGAGCCGACACTTGCATAATTGACTGCGAAGGCGACGGCCGGGGCTTCCGCTTCCACACTGGCGAGACAAGCGATGCCGCTGTTGTCGGCTTCACCATCCGGAACGGGAATGGCGGTTTTGGTGGTGCGATAAATTGCAATGCTGCAAGCCCGACAATCAGAAACTGCAAGATAATAGGCAACACAGCCACCTGGGGCGGCGCCATCTATTGCTGGGATGGGGCTTGCCCCACACTTATAAACTGCGTTGTGTCAGGGAACATCGCCAGCAGCGATGGTGGTGCGATTTACTGGAAAGACTCGGGCGGCAGTCCCCTGATCAAGAACTGCATAATCACCGGAAACTCGGTAACAGGCTCATTGGGAGACGGCGGGGGCATTTACTGCCACAACTCCAGTCTCCTGATTATTAACTGCACGATAGCAGACAACTCGGCGGGAAGCGACGGTGGCGGCGTCTATGTAAGTGGCTCTGGCAGCTCGGTCTTGGACAACACAATCCTCTGGGACAACACCGCTGACGACTTTGGCCATCAAATCTGCGCGCCCAGTGGAAACCTGGCACTGAACTACTGCGACTTTGCCGACAACACAGCCGACCCGAACAATGTTTATGGCCCCATCTCACAGAGCAACTGTATTTACCCCAACCCGCTGTTTGTGACTGGCCCGGGCGGTGACTACTACCTGAGCCAGATTGCGGCAGGGCAGGGCTCTGACAGCCCGTGTGTTGACGCAGGCAGCGACACAGCCGCTAACTTGGGGCTTGACACCAGGGTCACCCGCACTGATACTGTGACAGACTCAGGTACGGTTGACATCGGCTACCACTATGGCCCGTAGCAGGCTGCGGAGTCTGCCTCCCGTATTGTTCCAAAGATGCCGCCGGGTACTCTTCGTCTCCCGGAAGCGCTATTGTGTCTCTTTTGCAGGAAGAGTAATCCTGAACGTAGTACCTTCCCCTACTGTGGACTCGACAGAAATCTCTCCTCCTATTACTTCCACCAAACCCTTGCAGACTGCAAGCCCTACGCCAGTGCCCTGGTAGCCGGCGCTGTCCTTCCTGTCAACTTGCTGGAACCGGCTTGAATATTCTCTCGAATGCCTCCATCTTTATCAAAGGCGGTCGAACCAGTACACCTGATATGGTGAACCAGCCTACATGCCGCCGAAAAGGTTCTTGATTTCCTTGAGGAGCTTGAAGTCAAGAAAAGCATCAGTTCATTCCACCCGTGAAGTCCGGCTCGCGGTCAGATGCCGCATAAGGACATGTTGATATTCTTTGGCTTGTCTCGTATAATGTCATGGATACGTGGCCGGTGTATCGTGGCGCTCGTTGGTCCGATTTTTGCGGGGCATTTCGCCTGACGTTGGCGTGCAACTGGTTACTTGGGGTTTGCAGATACCGACATGATGCTGCGTTCGAAATTGGTGGTAAGCTTCCTTACAGTTATTGCCATTACGGGCATTATTGCTACCATAGTCGGCCAGCGTCTCATAGAGAGCGGAATAGTAAGGGAGGCTCAGCAGAAAGTCAACCTGGACTTAAACTCCGCTCACCAGATATACGAGCAGAAACTCAAATACATCGAAGGCACTCTGATATTTACAGCCATGAGGAGGTTTTCCGTCAAGGAAGCGTTGCGGAAGGGCGACCGCCGCTTGTTACTCGAGAGTTTGCGCGAGACGATGGAAGAGGGCCAGCTTGATATGCTTACGATTACTGACAAAAGCGGAAAGGTCATTCTGAGGGCGCGCAACCCTGAAGTATTTGGTGACAGTCAGGCACAAGACGAGATGGTGAGCAAGGTTCTTCAAGGCAAAAAGCCGGTTTGTGGTACCCAGATAATCCCCCGTAAAGAACTGCTCAGGGAATCCGAAGAACTTGCTGAGCGAGCCCGTATGCAGTTTATCGAGACCCCGATGGCCAAACCAACCCCTGAAACTGAAAACACTTCCGGAATGGTGCTGAAAGCGGCGGTTCCAATCTTCGGTGATGTGAATAAGTTGATTGGGGTCCTCTACGGGGGAATCCTGCTGAACCGCCGATACGATATTGTTGATGAGACAAAGAATGTTGTTTACCGGGGCGTCAAATATGAGGGAAAGGACATAGGCACGGCCACCATTTTTCAGAAGGACCTACGCATTTCAACTAACGTCCAGTTAAGCGAAGGTGAGAGAGCAATCGGAACGAGGGTTTCCAGCGAAGTCTATGACCGTGTTATCGGCGAAGGAAAGCTTTGGACGGCAAGGGCGTTCGTGGTAAACGACTGGTATCTGACGGCATATGAACCTATAAGAAACATCCACGGTAAGGTTATAGGAATTCTGTACGTTGGAATCCTGGAAAAGAAATACAACGACATGAAGACAGCCGCCTTCTGGAATTTTTTTGGGGTAGCCATGGCCGCCATGGTCCTGGCGCTTGCAATTGCCTATATGCTGGCAAGGGCAATAGCCAAGCCCATCCAGCAATTGGAGCGGGGAGTTGAAGCGATAGCCAGAGGAAACTTCGGTGTTAAGGTGGACATCGAGTCATCCGATGAAATCGGTGCTCTTGCAGAATCTTTCAACAGAGTCAGCCGGGAACTGAAGGACACTTACGAGAAACTACAAGGCAAGATTGAGGCTGCGGACGAGGACCTCAAGAAAGCCTACAAAGAGTTACAGGAAAAGCAGGAACAGCTTGTACAAGCTGCAAAGCTCGGCTCTCTGGGCGAGTTGGCCGCAGGGGTTGCCCACGAGATAAACAACCCGCTCGGCACTATTTCGTTGTATGCGCAGATGACGCTGGATGACCTGAAAGAAGATGACAAGGACAACCGTGAGAACCTTCAAATCATACTGAAGCATGCAACCAGAACAGCAGGGATTGTGAAGAATCTGCTCGAGTTTGCTCGTCGCACTGACCTGGAAGCAAGACCGATAGGCATCAATCCGGTTCTGGAAGAAGCGCTCTCAATAATCGCGCACCAGGCTGAACTGCAGCAGGTCAACATTGTCAGGCAGTTGTTACAGGATATGCCTATGATAGTTGGAGATGCCAACAAGCTCCAACAAGTCTTTGTGAACATAATAGTCAACGCCCTTCAGGTAATGCCAGATGGGGGGCAATTGACTGTCGAGAGTTCTACCGCTCCCGACGGCGGGTTCGTGCAGATTAGCATCGTTGACACTGGTCCTGGCATACCGGAGGAGAACCTGCGGAAAATCTTTGAGCCGTTTTTTACGACAAAAGAGACGGGAAAAGGCACGGGTCTCGGACTGTCTGTCAGCCACGGTATTATCGAGCAGCACAAGGGTAGAATAGAGGTTAGCAGCAGGGTTGGCAAGGGCACGACGTTTACAATAACCATTCCCGTTGCCGACAGGGAGAAGTCATGAAAACGAGCGCAGCCATTCTGGTGGTTGAAGATGAGCCTGATATGCTCAAGGGGCTCACCAAAATGCTTTCTCACGAAGGATACGATGTCGAGGGTGTCTCCACCGGCACGGAAGCTGTGCAAAGGCTTGACGAGAGAGTATTCGACGTGGTTGTTACCGACCTCAGACTGCCTGGACCGAGTGGAATGGACATACTCAGGAAGCTTAAGGAGACAAGCCCTGAGTCTGCAGGGATTATCATCACCGGCTACGGTACGGTCGAAAGTGCCGTAGAGGCGATGAAGTTAGGAACGTTTGACTATATCTCAAAGCCGTTCGACATGCAAAAGGTGAAGATTGTCGTCAGGAACGCTCTCGACCAGTCGAGCCTTTTGCGAGAAAACAGATACCTGAAACAGAAACTTGACACCGAATGGCAGGTGGAGCACATAGTTGGCAAGAGCGCCCGGATGAAAAAGGTCTTCGACGCGGTGGAAAAGGTCGCTCCCACCAGCACAACTGTACTCCTGCTCGGTGAAAGCGGCACCGGGAAGGAGCTTATCGCCCGCTATGTACATCACTTGAGCCCGAGAAAAGACAAGCTTTTCATGGCTGTCAACTGCGGTGTGTTAAGAGAAATGTTCCTCGAAAGTGAGCTTTTCGGGCATGTCAAAGGCGCTTTTACCGGAGCGGTGGCATCCAAGCGGGGCCTTCTTGAAATTGCTGACGGCGGGACGTTTTTTCTCGACGAAATCGCTGAGGTGAGCCTGCCAGTGCAGGCCAAGCTGCTGCGTGTCCTGGAAGAGCAAAGCTTCATGCGGCTCGGCGGGACCGAGACTATTAAAGTGGATGTTCGCCTGATTGCCGCGACCAACAAGGACCTGGAAAAGCGCATTAGAGAAGGCGCGTTCCGCGACGATCTCTATTACCGCCTGAACGTGTTCTCAATACAACTTCCTCCTCTTAGGGAACGCGAAGAGGATATACCTCTGCTTGCGTACCATTTCCTCAGGCAACACTGTAAGAAACTGGGGAAGCATGTGACAGAGTTCTCTCCGAATGCACTTGCCGCCTTGCAGTCTTACGACTGGCCAGGCAACGTCAGGGAGCTGGAGAACGCAATAGAGAGGGGAGTAATCCTGGTGAAGGGTGATAGACTCTCTTCTGAAAACCTGCCCAGCAAGATAACGTCAACAAGAACAGGTGCAAGCCCAGATCCATCTTACCTCACATACAGGCAAGCGAAGCAAGCAGTTCTTGACCGTTTCAACAGGGATTTCGTCTGTCGCCTGCTGGAAAGACACAATGGTAACGTTACGCACGCGGCCAACGAGGCGGGAATGGACCGAGCGAACTTCCGGCGCCTCATGAGAAATGCTGACGTGGCACAAGCGGGTCAGTAGTGACACATCACCATGTCACTTCTGACATGGCAGCGTGTCTCTTGTCCTGACAATAAGATGCGTCAAAACTTCTCCCCGCTGGCGTGTCATTTCTGACTCACTCCACCACAACCGTTTGCTACAGGGGAATTCTTCCGCGTAGCGCATCTTCTTATTATATAAGGAGTTGCGATGCGTTCCTTGTTCTAACTACCTATTTGGCACACCATCTGCTAATGCCTATGGTGGAAGGAGAAATGGACATGTCAATCAAAAAGAAAGGAAGCTCAACCATGAAACCAATGAACAGGATACTTGTTGCGGAAGACGAGGAGGATACGCTTCTCGGGTTAGAAAAGATTCTCACAAAGCGAGGTTACAACGTGGATGTGGCCAAAGATGGATTTGAAGCGGCGGAGAAGGTCAGGGCCCAACCCTTTGACGTTGTTGTCTCTGACTTGAAGATGCCGCGCATTGACGGCATGGAACTGCTCCACATGACCAAAGAGACAAACAAGAACATCGCTTTTATCATAATCACTGGATACGGTACTGTAGAAAGTGCCATGGAAGCTATGAGGCTGGGCGCATCCAACTACATCCGCAAACCCATTTCACCCAACATTCTCATAGGTGCCGTCGAAGAAGCTCTGCAAGCAAAAGATGAAGAGTCTCCTGCCCAGGCAACAACAAGGCCGGAAATATCCGGCATACGGCGCTCAAACGTCGAGCATGTCTGGTTCTCTGTGCAGCCTGACGGAACTGTCCTGGTGGGGGCAAACGAGAAGTTCTACGAAGAGACCGGGGAGATCGTTTACTGTGACCTGCCGTTCGAATATGACAAGGTTGTCAAAGGACAGACCTGCGTCAGAATGCTCAACGTGCGGGAGCACATTCCCAAGAAACTGTGTTCACCTTTGAGCGGCACAGTTATCAGAGTCAACGATAGAATGATGACCCAGCCGTGGCTGGCTCAGAAAGACCCGTATGGAGAAGCCTGGCTATTTGCAGTGGTGCCTTCCCGGCTTGAGAAAGAGCTGAAGGAGGGACAAGAGGGAAAGGCGAGTTAATGGAAGTTGCCCGTAAGTGTTCTCCGTCGGAAAGGACAGTGTAATGATTGGGAAAAGTAGACTCCTCGTTGTTGACGACGAGGCGGACATGCTGCAGGGTCTGCGCAAGTCGCTTACCAGGGAAGGCTACAGTGTTGATATCGCCAAAGATGGCATGGAGGCGGTGGAGAAGATTGAGGTCAGCAGCTACGACGTTGTTATTTCAGACCTGAAGTTGCCGCGGCTTGATGGCATTGGGCTGTTGGAACGGGCAAGAGATATCAGGCCTCAGGCGGTTTTTATCATCATAACCGGCTATGGCAGCATCGAGAGTGCTGTGAAGGCGCTCAAGCTGGGTGCATTCGACTACATCACCAAGCCCTTTTCTACGCAGAAAATCAGCGAAGTGACTGCAAAGGCAATCCAAGAGAAAAAAGCATGGTCTGCCACGGCAACCCTGCCCGAAGAAGCTATAGATGTCATAGAAGGATATTGTATGCCGCTTTCACTCTACTACCACCCGGAACACAGTTGGGGCAGAGTAGAGGAAGATGGGACAGTTCGTGTCGGCGCTGATGACGTTTTTCAGAAAAGGGCTGGAGAGATAATTCACATCGACTTTCCTTTTGAAGGCGAGGAGGTCGCGCGCGGAAAAGTGTGTGTGAGAGTGACCAATTCCGAGCGGAAGATTCACAAACTCGTCGCGCCTGTTAGCGGTAGGGTCGTCGATGTCAACTCCGCTCTTGTTTCGGACCATTCTCTCGTCAAACACGATCCGTACGGAACGGGCTGGATGCTCCGAATTGCTCCACAGAATCTGAAATCTGATCTTGCCGTCCTTCTCTTCGGCAGACCATTGGTAGAGTGGTGGATGAAGCATGAAGCAAGCGATGAGAAGGAAAACAAGTACTTGATGAGTGGCGCACTTGACCCGAATTTCAAGAATGAGATTGCGGCTCAGCCCGGTGGCGAGAGTATTAAGGCCTGCTTTGCCTGCGGTTCCTGCAGCGCGTCCTGCCCCATCGCTGAAATCGACGAGAGATACAATCCCCGACGGATAATCAGGATGGCTCTTCTTGGAATGAAGGAAGAAGTGCTCACAAGCGATTTCGTCTGGCTTTGTGCATCATGTTACAGTTGTCAGGAACGCTGCCCGCAGGGTGTGAAGATAACAGACCTTATGGTCGCATTGAAGAATTGTGCTGCGAAAAGCGGTTATGTGCACCCCGGCATTGCTGCACAGGCGAAGCCAATATGTAGAGATGGTCGAATCTACGCCATCGATGATTTTGATAACAAGAAGCGTGAGAAGTTGGGGTTGCCACCTGTTCAGTCAAGGGCTGAAAATGTTGAGAAGATTTTCCAGATCACCGGGGCTGATAAGGTAATCAAGGGAGGACAGTAGCGGTATGAAAGATGAGAAGACCGGGGCGGTATTGATTGTGGGTGGCGGGATAGCCGGTATGCAGGCTTCACTTGACCTGGCAGAATCAGGCTACTACGTCTACCTGCTGGAGAAGTCGCCTTCTATCGGCGGCACAATGGCACAACTGGACAAGACGTTTCCAACCCACGACTGCGCCATGTGAATGATTGCCCCCAAGCTTGTTGCCTCGGGCAGGCACAGCAATATTGAGCTTATCACTTATGCCGACCTGGAGGAAGTTGGCGGGAAAGCAGGCAACTTCAAGGTCAAGATACTCAGGCACCCAAGATACATTGATGTCAACAAATGCACAGGCTGCGGCGAATGCGAGGCAGTGTGTCCCGTCGAAGCTGACTCGGAGTTTGAGCTTGGCCTCGGAAAAAGACACGCAATCTATCGCATGTACCCGCAGGCAATGCCCGGCGCTTTTGCGATAGATAAGAAAGGCATCTCGCCATGCCGCGATGCCTGTCCAGCAGGTGTCAAGGCGCAGGCCTACGTAGCCCTGATGTCACAGGGGAAATTCAGGGAAGCGCTTGAGGTAATCCGGGAGACTCTGCCATTTCCTTCAGTCTGCGGTCGCGTCTGCCACCACCCCTGCGAGGAAGCCTGCAACAGAAAGGATGTTGATGAGCCTGTCGCTGTGCGCCAGTTGAAACGCTTTGCTGTTGACTGGGCGAGAGAACACGGCGAAGACCCGCCAGAGAGAATTGAACCGTCTCGTGAAGAAAAGGTTGCAGTCATCGGCGCAGGGCCCGCAGGACTCACCTGCGCGCTTCGACTCCTCCAGAAAGGCTATCCTGTCACAGTCTTTGAAGCATCAGACAAACCGGGAGGGATGCTGCTTTCCTGCCTCCCAGACTATCGTCTGCCCAAGGATGCGGCGCAGTATGACATAGACCGTGTGCTTGCTCACGGAATCGAGCTGAAGACAAACGTCGGGATTGGAAAAGACATCACCCTTGAGCAATTGAGAAATAAGTACAAGGCTGTCTTCGTGGCGATAGGTGCGCAGAACGCAGCCAAACTGCCTATTGAAGGAGTTGATGTAAAAGGGGTTCTCTACGGCATTGATTTCCTGCGTGCCGCCAAGGGGAGAAAAACGGGCGACAAGCCCGAGGAGTTCGGCAAGAACGTGGTTGTCATAGGCGGCGGCAACGTGGCTATTGACTGTGCCAATAGCGCGCTGAGACTGGGCGCCGAGTCTGTTAAAGTTGTCTGCCTTGAGACGCGCGACCTCACCTCGAAGGACAGGATGCCTGCACATGACTGGGAGATAGAAGATGCCGAAGAGGAGGGTGTTCAGATGCACGGCTATCTCGGCCCCAATCGCGTCCTCAGCGAGGAAGGCTGGGCAACCGGTGTCACCACAAAGGTCTGCACTTCTGTCTACAATGAGCAAGGCAAGTTTGAACCCGTGTTCTCCGGCGAAGATGGTACCACCTTCGAGGCTGACACAGTCATAATCGCAATTGGACAGAGAGCCCAGGTGGACGGGTTCGACGAGATTGAGAAGTATCGCGGAGGAATAATCAAGACTGACCCGCTGACGCTTGAGACAAACATTCCGGGTGTATTCGCAGGCGGCGATATCGCCCGCGGACCAGCCTCTGTAGTTGAAGCTGTCGCACACGGCAACGAAGTCGCAATATCCATAGCCAGATACCTCAACGGCCAGGATATCAGGGAAGGCAGGGAGCTTAAACCGGACGTTGCACCCCTGCCTGAGAGAAAGATTGAAAAAGTTGCGAGAGCCGTAATGCCCAGGCGTCTCCCCGGAGAGCGCAACAGGGACTTCGGCGAGGTCGAGCTTGGCTTTGACGAAGAGACTGCTGTTGCAGAGGCAAAGCGGTGCCTGAACTGTGCCGGCTGCTCAGAATGCCTCCAGTGTGTTGCGGAGTGCAAGGCGGAAGCGATTATTCACGAGGCTGTGGAAGAGATAACTGAGATAGATGTCGGCTCGATTATCCTCTCACCCGGATTCGAGGAGTTCGACCCGACGCCTCTGTCTCAGTACGGGTATGGCAGGTTCCCCAACGTGATTATTAGTACGCAGTTTGAGAGAGTGCTGAGCGCAAGCGGGCCTTTCGCCGGGGAAGTTGTAAGGCCCTTTGACAGAAAACATCCGAAAAAGATTGCCTTCCTGCAGTGCGTCGGCTCCCGCGACACCACCTGCGGTGGCGCTGGCGTAGCCAGTCTTGAAAGTGCCTGCGGCACCACTTTAAATAGAAGTGCCTACGGCACCGGCTTCTGTTCCAGCGTATGCTGCACCTACGCTATCAAGGAAGCAGTCATAGCCAGGGAGCATTCACCTGAAGTTGAACCTACGATATTCTTCATGGATATGCGCACCTACGGCAAGGGCTTTGAGAGATACTATGAGCGCGCCCGAACGCAGCACAAAATCAACTTTGTGAGGGCGAAGGTCTCACATATCGAGGAGCTGCCGGACACGAGGAATCTGCGTCTTTCCTACGAAACCGAAGATGGCAGGATCAAACACGAAGAGTTCAACCTGGTTGTACTCTCCGTGGGATTTCAGCCGCCGGACTCCCTCAAACAGCTAATCGAAAAGACCGGCGTTTCAGTAAACGAGTACGGTTTCTGCGAGACGAAAGAATTCTCGCCGCTCCTGACTTCCAAAAAGGGAATATTCGTTTGCGGTGCGTTCAGCGAGCCGAAGGACATACCGGAGACAGTTATGCAGGCAAGCGGTGCTGCAGCGGCGGCCGGCGCATTCCTGAGCTGCGCCCGAGACACTATGGTGGAAGAGAAAGAATACCCGCCTGAAATTGACGTGTCCGGCCAGGAACCGAGAATCGGCGTATTTATCTGCCACTGCGGAACAAATATCGGGGGTGTCGTGAACGTGCCGGAGGTGGTTGAGTATGCGAAAACCCTCCCCGGCGTCGCCTACGCAGAGGACAATCTGTACACCTGCTCGCAGGATACACAGGAGAAGATAAAACAGACAATCATAGACCAGAAACTCAATCGTGTCGTGGTGGCATCCTGCTCACCGCGCACGCACGAGCCGCTTTTCCAGGACACTCTCAGGGAAGCCGGGCTCAACAAGTACCTCTTCGAGATGGCGAACATCCGCGACCAGTGTTCATGGGTTCACAAAGAGCACCCCGCGAAAGCGACCCAAAAAGCGAAAGACCTTGTGGATGGTGCCGTGGCCAAGGCGCGGCTGCTTGAACCGCTGAAACAAACGCCGATAGATGTTACTCCCAGCGCCCTGATTATCGGCGGCGGCCTGGCGGGCATCACAGCAGCACTAACTATTGCCGAGCAGGGATTCGAAGTCGCGCTTGTCGAGCGGCAGAAGGAACTGGGCGGAAACCTGCGAAGGGTCTTCTACACCCTGAATGGTGAGGACCCGCAGGAGCATCTGCGAGGACTGCTCAGAAAGATTCATAGAAACAAACTGGTACACATTCACGCCAACACGGAAGTTGTCCAGGTATCCGGCTTTGTCGGCAACTACAAGACTCTCCTTTGCAGTAATGGGACTGACACCTTTGAGGTCGAGCACGGTGCCGTGATAGTAGCGACCGGCGGGCGGGAATACTCCCCTGACGAATACGAATACGGGCAGAACGAGTGCGTGATAACCCAGCAGCAGCTTGAGGGAAGGATTGCAACTGACGATAGCAGCCTGCGCAACAAGAAGAATGTCGTAATGATTCAGTGTGTGGGCTCCCGCAACGTGGAGCACCCCTACTGCAGCCGGATATGCTGCAGCCATGCCATAAAAAACGCCCTTAAACTCAAGAAGGAATATCCCGACGCGGAGATCACCATCCTCTACAAAGATATCCGGACCTACGGATTCAAGGAGGAATACTATCTGAAAGCACGGCAGGCTGGCGTCAAATTCATTCGATATGAGGATGACAACAAGCCGGAACTGATTGATACCAACGGCGATATGAAAGTCGCAGTCCTCGACCCTGTTCTCAAGAGGTATCTCATAATAGACACCGACTTGCTGGTCTTGAGCGTGGCAATTGTTGCGCAGGATGATGCGGCCAACATCTCAGAGATGTTGAAAGTCCCGCTCAATGAAGATAATTTCTTCCTCGAGGCGCACGTCAAGCTGCGTCCGGTTGACTTTGCAACAGATGGCATCTTCATGTGTGGCTTGGCGCACTCTCCCAAGTCCATAAGCGAGACCATCTCGCAGGCGAATGCCGCTGCCGGGAGAGCTGTTACCATCCTCTCCAAGAAGCAGCTCCTGGCCGACGGCATTGTCGCGGGCAGGATTGAAGAGCTGTGCTCCGGCTGCAAGCTGTGCCTCAGCCTGTGCCCCTACGATGCGATAAACTACAACGAAGAGAAGAATATCACGGAGGTGAACGGGGTGCTTTGCAAGGGCTGCGGCATGTGTGTGGGTGCCTGCCCGTCAGGTGCAGCTTATGTGAAAGGCTTCAAGGACAACCAGATTGCAAGCCAGATTGAAGCTATTTTGAGATAGCTAAACAGGAGGAGGGTCCCGGTGGCTGACAAGGATTTCGAGCCGAAGATTATCGGTTTCTTCTGTAACTGGTGTTCCTATGCGGGAACTGACCTCGCGGGTGTCTCACGGCTCCAGTACCCGCCCAATCTGAGAATAGTCAGGATCATGTGTACAGGTAGAATAAGTGATACTCTGATATGCAAGGCACTTGCCTCCGGTGCCGATGGCGTGCTGGTCTGCGGTTGCCATCCCGGGGAGTGCCATTATGACCGGGGCAACCTGTATGCCCGAAGAAGAGTCATCGGGCTCAAGGTTCTCATGGATGCGATAGGATTGGACAGCAACAGGCTGCGGCTCGAATGGGTCTCAGCATCTGAGGGGCCCAGAGCTGCGAAGGTGATAGAAGAGTTTACCAAGCAAATAAAACAGCTTGGACCAAGCCCGATGAATGGAGGAAGGAATGGGAATTGAGCTGGAGTATGCACCGACGATATGCCCGTATTGCGGCTGCGGCTGCGGTATCTATGCAGTCATTAAAGAAGGGAAGATAGTAGGGCTTGAACCGTGGAAGGAACATCCTGTAAACGAGGGCGCAAACTGCCCCAAGGGGAAGAACGCGCACAGGTTCCTTTACAGCGAGGAGCGCCTCAAAAGACCGCTTATAAGAGATAATGGCAGTTTCAAAGAGGTATCCTGGGATGAGGCGCTCAGCCTGATTGCCCGGAAGTTCAAAGATGCCAAGCCGGATTCCTTCGGTTTGCTCGGCTCGGGGAAGAGCACAAACGAGGCAAGTTACGCACTCCAGAAGTTTGCGCGTATCGTTATGAAGACTAATAACATCGAGTATTGTGCGCGCTTCTGCCATTCAGCGACCGTAGCGGGTCTGCTGCCCACGGTTGGCGGCGGTGTGATGCAGACCTCTCAACTGGACATCGAACTTGCCGACTGTATCATCATCGCAGGCGTCAATATTCAGGAAACGTTTCCCATGATTGCACGCAGGGTGCTGCGGGCAAAGAGGAAGGGCGCCACAGTAATCGTCATAGACCCGCGAAAGAGCGCAACAGCAGCAACACTGGCTGATATCCACCTCCAACTTGCACTTGGCACCGATGTGGCGCTCATAAATGCACTGATGCGGATTATCCTTGATAAGGGATTGGAAGACACCCAGTTTGTTGCAGAAAGAACAACAGGGATAGATGCCCTCCGAAGTTTCCTGAACGGCCTGGATTTGGAAGAGACTGTGAAGACAACAGGAGTCCCTCTTGAGAGAATAGAGAAAACCGCTGGGGCTTATGCCGGCGCGGGAGTGGAGAAAAAAGGCTGCATACTGTATGATGAGGGTATAACCCAGCATGTTACCGGTTCAGACAATGTGAAGGTACTTGCCACGCTTGCACTTCTAACAGGGAATATTGGCAGGCCCGGCACAGGTGTCAACTCTATGAGGGGTCAGATAAACGGTGAGGGCACAGGTGATATGGGCTGCCTCAATGTCTTCTATCCCGGGTTCAAGCGAGTCGGTCCAGAGACCGCTGAATTCTTCAGCGGGAAATGGGGTGTCAGCGGCCTGCCGGAAAAGCCCGGTATGCCCTACACCGCTATACTGGAAAACTGCTCTGCCCTTTATGTTCTCGGAACGAATCCTATGGTGGCCGCCCCGGATACCAACACTGTCAGAAAGATGCTTCAAAATAAGGAGTTTCTGGTCGTTCAGGACATATTTATGACAGAGACTGCCGAACTTGCCGATGTGGTACTGCCCGCCTGCACCTGGGTCGAGCGTGAAGGGACTCACACATGGGTTGACAGAAGGGTACAAAAAATAGACAAGCTCATAGAACCACCCGGCGAAGCGAAACCCGACTGGTGGATTATATGCGCGATTGCGGAAATGATGGGCTACAAAGAAAAGTTCGACTTCAAATCAGCGGGCGAGATATTCGAGGAGATAAGAACGTGCGTCCCACAGTACGCAGGACTGACTTATGAGAGACTAAAAAAGGCAGGGGGTATCCAGTGGCCCTGCCCAACAGAGAGCCATCCCGGAACGCCCACCATGTTCATTGCGAAGTTCAACACTCCCGATGGATTAGGACACCTTCAGGCTGTTCAGTTCAAACCGCCGGCCGAATTACCTGATGAAGAGTACCCATTTATGCTTACCACCGGCCGGACCATATTCCACTATCATACCGGCTCAATGACCAGAAGGACATCTCCACTCAATAACGAGGTCCCCTCTGGATTTGTCCAGATTAACCCGGAAGATGCGACAAAGCTCGGCATCACACCAGGCACCAAGGTGACGCTCCGCTCACGAAGGGGTTCAGTAGATACAAACGTAAGAATCACCAGCCAGGTGCCGCCGGGGCTGTTTTTCGTGCCCTTCCACTTCGCTGAGTCCTGTGCCAACGTTCTCACCAATCCCGCACTCGACCCTGCTTGCAAGATGCCCGAGTTCAAGGTCTGTGCCGTCAACGTGGAGGTGACACAATGATAGAGGATGCATATGTTGCTCATTCTCTGGACCGGGAGATATTGGATAGAGCACACTGTGGTGGTGTGGTTTCATCTCTTTTGAAGTTTGCACTTGAGAGTGGCGAGGTCCAGGCGGTAGTGGCCATAAGGGCGCGAAACGGCAACCGATATGACGGCGTTCCTGTGACCATCACCAATCCGGATGAGATTGCTGATACTGCCGGAACGCTCCATTGTTCCTCTGTCAATATCGCACGCTACATAAAAGAGTACCTCAACGGCGCTTCAGACATGAAGATAGCCGTTGTCTGCAAACCTTGCGACGCAAGGGCTATAATTGAGCTTGCCAAGAGAGAGCAGATAAAGAGAGAGAACCTGTTTATGGTAGGTCTTAATTGCACAGGAACGCTTGCTCCCGTCGTCGCAAAGAAGATGCTTGAAGAAGAGTTCAAAGTCAGTCCGGCAGATGTGGCGATGCTGGACATCGAGGATGACAAACTGATTGTCACACTCAAGGATAATGCCCGGATAGAAAGAGAGCTAACGGAGCTGGAGGATAAAGGTTACGGACGAAGAGAAAACTGCCGCAGATGCGAGATCAACATCCCTATTATGGCGGATATCGCTTGCGGAAAGTGGGGAATAGATGCTGGGGAGAAGGCGACCTTTGTCCAGCTCTGCTCGAAGAAAGGTTCTGATCTCTTCAAGGCAGCGGTCAAATCGGGTTGCATAGAAGCAAAACAGGCAGACCAGAAGACGATAGATATTGTGGAGACCAAAGATAAGGCTGCAAGAGAATTGGCCCTGCAGTGGCAGGAAAGCGATTTGGCTCCATTTGACCAGATGAGCCAGAAAGAGAGATTCGACTATTGGTCAAAAGAGTTTGAACGGTGCATAAAATGCTTCGGGTGCCGGGACGCCTGCCCAATATGTTATTGCACCAAGTGCTATCTCGACCCGGATAGAGGATTGGTTGCGGCCGGCGAAATCCCACCAGAGCCCCTTTTCCCCATGATAAGAGCTGCCCATGTAATGGACTCCTGCGTCAACTGTGGTCAGTGTCAGGATGCCTGCACGATGGAACTGCCCGTCTCTCGGCTGGTTTTCTTCTTAAGCAAGAAGATAAGCGAGATATTCAAGCACGAGCCGGGGATGGATGTTCTTGACACTCCACCATTGAAGGTTGTCACTGACGAGGAGATTTCGATTGAGCCGGCTGAATTGGTAGAGGCAGTAAACAGCGGACAGTAGACGGTAGAGCTGATGGAAGAACGAAGCGTGAGAAAGGAGTCAGGAGTGGCAAAGAAGCTTAAGTACACTCTGTTTCTCGGGTGCACAATCCCTGCAAGGTCGCGCAACTATGAGATGTCAGCTCGCAAAGTTGCAGAAGCCCTGAGAATAGAATTCGTTGATGAGCCGGGCTTTGTCTGCTGTGGATTTCCCGTAAAGAGCGTGAGCCATGAGAGTGCGCTCCTCATGGCGGCTATGAACCTGGCAATCGCAGAGAGAAGAGGTCAAGACCTGTGCGCACTCTGCAGTGCCTGCACAGGTTCACTTGCAGAAGCCAACAGGGAACTCACTGAGCATAAAGAGTTGAGGAAGGAAGTAAACGAGAAGCTTTCTCAGGTAGGTGGCAATCTCAAGTACGAAGGAACGATAGAGGTAAAACACTTCGCCCAAATCCTCTATGAAGACCTCGGAGTTGATAAGATAAGAGAGACTGTGAAGAAAGACATCTCCTCTCTCAAAATTGCGTCACATTATGGCTGCCACTACTTGAAACCATCTCAGATATATGGTATTGACGACCCGGAAGCGCCCAGGAGTCTGGACGAGCTTATAGAAGCAACCGGTGCCCAATCCATAGACTATGAGGATAAGAAACACTGCTGCGGCGGGGCGGTCCTGGCTGTTGACCAGGACATCGCGCTCTCGGTAGGGAGAGTGAAGCTTGAGAATGCAAAGGAGGCCGGGGCAGATGCAATGGTTGTTGTATGCCCGTTCTGCAGTGTTATGTATGACGACAACCAGCGTTCCATCGAAAGGAAGTTCGAGACGAACTATGGCCTGCCGGTCCTGTACTATCCGCAGCTTCTGGGGCTTGCCCTCGGCTTCGACATGAAAGAGCTCGGCTTGAATATGAACAAGGTCAAGACAAAAGAACTTGTTGGAAATCTGGGCTAATTGTACCTGAAACCATACTTAAAGAAGAGAAGCTTGGAGCTTAGTTGAGCGGAGCTGAGATGAAAATCCTGCTGCGGACAAAGCTCATTATCAGTTTCCTCGTGGTGATTGCAATAGCGGGGACTGTCGCCACCATAGTGGGCCTCCACCTCATCTCCACGGGTGTGGTGAATCAGGCGCAGGAAAAGGTAAATATGGACCTCAACTCCGCCAGGGAGATATATGAAACAAGACTGAGGGAGATAGAAACGTTCATAGAATGCACGACTCTAAGGGCATTTGCTGTCAGAAATGCCTTGAAAGAGAATAACAGGGAATTGCTGCTTGGCGCGCTCCGCAAAGCTATGGAGCGAGGCAAGCTTGATATTCTCACAGTTACTGATAATGAAGGGCGTGTTGTTTTGAGGGCGTGTAATCCTGCTCTATCCGGCGATAGCCAGGCGCAGGATGAGATAATAAGCAGCGTGCTGCAAAACAAGAAGCCGCTCGCAGGCACTCAAATCATCACACGAGACGAGCTTCTGAAGGAGTCAGAAGAACTTGCAAAGCAGGCCCAAATGAAGCTGTTTCCCACTCCTATGGCAAAACCGATCCAGGAGACTGAGAGAACATCAGGTATGATGCTGAAGGCGGCGGTGCCCATATTGGACGACGACGGCAGCCTGCTGGGTATCCTCTACGGGGGAGTCCTGCTTAATCGCAATTACGAGATAGTTGACAAGACAAAAGATACTGTCTATCGAGGCGCAAAATACAAGGGGAAAGATATCGGGACAGCCACAATCTTCCAGGGCGATTTGCGCATCTCGACCAATGTCAAGACCCGCGATGGCAAGAGAGCCATCGGGACAAGAGTCTCCGAGGAAGTGTATGAGAAAGTCCTTGGAGAGGGGAAGACCTGGAAGACAGATGCCTTTGTAGTCAATGAATGGTATCTCACAGCTTACGAACCGATAAGAAATGTGACCGGCGATGTCATAGGCATCCTGTACGTGGGCATACTGGAACAGAAGTACGCAGATATGAGAAGAACCACGTTGTGGATATTCCTGGGGATAACCTTTGTCGGAGCGGTAATAGCGCTTGTAGTTGCATACATCCTGTCGAATGCCATAGCCAGGCCAATCTTGTCTCTGAAGAAGGGGGTTGAGGCAATAGCTGACGGCGATTTCGATTTTGAGGTGCAGTGCAAGGCACGTGATGAGATAGGGTCTTTGACAGAATCGTTCAACAGGGTAAGGCAGCAACTCAAGGAACTCTATGGGAAGCTGCAGGGCAAGATAGAGGCGGCGGACGAGGACCTTAAAGAAGTCAACAAGATGCTGCGGGAAAAGCAGAGACAGCTTGTCCATTCGGAAAAACTCGCCGCTCTGGGGACGCTGGCCGCAGGCATAGCTCACGAGGTGAACAACCCGCTGGGTGTGGCATCCATGTATGCCCAGATGGCGCAGAAAGATGTGGAAAAGAACCCTTCCCGGCTGCCGCAAAGGCTGGAGACAGTGGTGGCAGAAATCAACCGGGGTGGCCAGATTGTGAAGAACCTTCTTGAGTTCGCCAGACAGACCGAACCCGCGATAAGGGAAATAGACCTCAACGGTGTAATTGAGAAGGCACTGGCCATCGTCGAACATCAGGCAGGACTACAGGAAGTCAAGGTGGTCAGGCAATTCTCTTCAGAACTGCCGAGAATAATGGGTGACCCTGACAAGCTCCAGCAGGTCTTTGTCAATATGGCGATAAACGCCTTCCAGGCGATGCCCGATGGTGGCGAATTGACTCTCACTACCGGGAAGGCCTCAGACGGCAAGATGGTGAAGGTGGAGATAACTGACACGGGATGCGGCATACCTGAGGAGTATATTACAAAACTGTTCGACCCGTTCTTCACAACCAAGGAGACCGGAAAGGGAACGGGTCTCGGACTTTCTGTCAGCCACGGCATTATTGAACAGCATTCGGGCACCATTGAGGTCAAGAGTTCTGTCGGCAAGGGCACAACGTTTATTATCCTGCTGCCGGTGAAGCGGCCGGAGAGGTAACTATGCGAAAAGGCGCTTCTATTCTGATAGCTGAAGATGAAAGGAACATGCGCCAGGGACTGCGAGAACTGTTCGAGGATGACGGCTATGCTGTTGAGACTGCAAGCGATGGTAATAAGGCAGCAAAAAAGATTCAGCAGAGAAGCTATGACCTGATTGTTACAGACATAAAGATGCCCGGTATGGATGGAATGAAATTACTCAAGAAGATAAAGGATTCCAACTCGCACACACCCGTCATCATGATTACAGGGTATGGAACAATTGAAGGTGCAGTGGAAGCTATGAAGCTGGGGGCTTACGACTACATTACGAAACCTTTTAATCTGGAAGAGGTCAAGCTCATCGTCCAGAAAGCTCTCCAGTTCCGCAGGCTCAATTGCGAAGTTGCGTATCTGAGACGGCAAGCAGGAATGGGTTTCAGGCTTGACCAAATCGTTGGGAAGAGCGACCAGTTGCAGCGGGTCCTCGATCTGGCAAGAAAGGTCGCCCCAACAGACACCACGGTGCTGATAACTGGAGAGAGCGGTACAGGGAAAGAGCTTATAGCCAAAGCGATACATTCGCTAAGCCTCAGGAGTGAAGCTCCATTTGTCCCTGTGAGTTGTGCGGGTCTGAAAGAGTCGTTGTTGGAGAGCGAGCTGTTCGGGCACGCCAAGGGAGCGTTCACGGGGGCGATAGCAGATAAGCGGGGGCTCTTCGAGATTGCGAGTGGCGGAACATTCTTCTTCGACGAGATTGCCGAAACCTCAGCTCCCATCCAGGCAAAGCTTCTCCGTGTCCTGCAGGAAAGGGAGTTCATGCGCCTCGGAGATACGAAAGTGATTACCACAGATATAAGACTCATCACCGCGACCAACAAGGACCTTAAGGAATGTATCAAAAAAGGGACATTCCGTGAAGACCTGTACTACAGACTGAATGTCGTTCCCGTAGTTCTCCCACCGCTGCGAAAAAGGAAAGAGGACGTCCCGTTGCTCGCCAATCATTTCTTGAAGAAGTACAATGAAAAGATGCGCAGGGAAATTGCAGGCATCTCTCCCGAGGCAATGACCGTGTTGATTGGGTATGACTGGCCCGGCAATGTACGCGAACTGGAGAATGTTATCGAAAGGGCAGTTGTGCTGGAAACGGGCGATACCGTTACTCTTGCAAGTCTGCCTGAAAGATTGCTCTCAGGAAGTATAGGAAGCACCAGCGCCATCTCCGGGGTGCCCTACAAAGAAGCAAAGAGAGAAACACTCGATGCATTCAACAGGGAATTTGTCACGCACCTTCTCGATATGCACAGGGGCAATGTCTCTCAAGCTGCCGAGGCCACCGGTATGGATAGGCCGAGTCTGCACAGACTTATGAGAAAATACGGCATAAACGCCAAAGACTTCGGATAAAGCCACACCTGTAGCATGTTCGCCACATGCCTCTATCCGCGAGAACTCGCAATAGTTACGGCATTTTCCCGAATTTCCCTGTAGCAAAAACTCTACACTATCGCAATCCCGTCCCGGAGCCGCAGCAGTCGGCACGTAGCTCTATCCCTTTACGGCAGAAGAGGATAGGCATTTTCCTTCAGTTAGCTTCCCTCTGTTTGGCACAGATTTTGATATGGAGAAGGCTGGAGCCAATTGGAGGGAAGAAGAATGAGCAGAACAATGAAGAAAAGGATGTTGGTGGTTGACGATGAGCGCGAGATGCTCAAAGTCTTGTCCGAACTGTTCAGCGATGAGGGCTACAGTGTATGCGTAGCTGAAGACGGAATCAAGGCAGCCAGACAAATAGAGCAGACAAGCTTTGATGTCGTCATCACAGACTTGAAGTTACCAGGGATGGACGGGATATCGTTGCTCCAGAAGACAAGGAATGCTACGCCTAACACCATTGTTATCATGATTACCGCCTACGGAACGCCCGAAAGCGCCTCGCGCGCAATGAGGCTGGGTGCCTTTGACTACATAGACAAGCCTTTCTCTCTGGACAGAATCACCAGCACGGTTCAGAAAGCGCTTGAGGAAAAGCCGGTTACAGAGGGTGTAATCAAGAAAGACCACCTCTCCGCTTTTGTCGAGAGGCTCAAAGCCTTCGGCACTGTCATAGCTCCACAGGAAAGAGATGGCCGCATCTCCTTCCATAGGCTAAACGACATTTCTCAGTTGTCTCTGAACTACACTTCAACCATCCTGCCTCTCAAATACTTCTTCCTGCCATCTTCAATGCCGGAGACGGACGCCTTTCCTGCCGACCTGTTCCCGGACGATACCGAACTCGGCGCAGAGCCCAAAGTCTTCTTTGGCGTTCACCCGCACGATATGCAGGCAATCCTGAGACTTGACGAGCAGCTTGGCAAGAAAAAGCACGACCTTGACTATCTTGAGAGGAGAAAGAGCGTTCTTTTCGTAGGCACCGACGACAGTCCGGATGAATACTCGTTCGCAAGGGGCATCGGTGCTTACAAACGCCAGAGAGGGTTCGACATCTTCCTCACAGATATCGGTGACAAGTACTTCGTAAAGGTCAACACCCCTGAAGGTGAGAAACTGCTTCATAACTTCGATAGGTTGTCTGAACCCACGCAGAAAGACAGACAAAAAATCGAGCGGGCAGAAAGAGAGGCTCAGAGGGACCAAGTCTCCATCGGCTGTCACCCCGCGGCCCTGCCGGAGCTCATCAAGCTGACGCTCGACGACCCGCTCTGGAACGAACTCGAAGAGAAGTGCACATCTTGCGGCAAGTGTAACGTGGTTTGTCCCTCTTCTGTTACCGCTTTTGACACTGTAAAAGAACGGGCCATTGAGAAGTACCTGCACTCCGCAAAGGATTACGGCAAGCCGTCCTGCGTCGGCTGCGGGCGATGCGCCCGTATCTGCCCCGCCGACATAAATCCGTTGCGGGTTATCAGGGCGCTGAACAAGAAGTACGAGATCTCTCTCCTCTCGAAGATATTCAATCTCCACTACCACCAAGAGAGCTACGGTACGGATAAGCCCAAATAGGCAAAACAGCGAGTAGAATAACCTGTTTTCCCGCCACAGTAGATACTGGTTCTTGTGCTAACCTGATGTAAGCCCTATAATATCGCCAGTGACGGGCCTTCTTGAGAACCCGCGACCTGCAAAAGAAACTTGCAGCTTGTTGGATAGTGTGGAATGCACGAGTTGACGATTGCACGCGAGATGGTCAGGGTAGTAAAAGACAGCCTGACCTCGGAGCAACTATCGCGTCTGAAGCGCATAAACCTCCTTATTGGCAGGGCCACCGCAGTTCAGGAGGACTGCCTTCGGTTCGGCCTTGAGGCGATGACGAAGGATACGCCTCTTTCAAGGGCAGAAGTGAGCATCGAGTACATTGAGCCGTTGTTCAAGTGCAAGACCTGTGGTGAAGAGTTCAAGTCTGAGGATTGGTTCTATTCGCCGTGCCCGAAGTGCGGCAGTTTTGGCTGTGATTTGCTTAAAGGTGATGAGCTGTCAGTCGCTTCAGTAGATTTGGAATAGAGGTGAAGCAAGATGCACGAGCCGTTGTCCGAAGAGATTGAGGTGTCCAGGAGGATTCTCGAGGCAAACGAGCAATCCGCTCAGCGCAACCGCGCGCTGTTTGCCAGGCACAAGGTGTTTATGGTAAACCTAATGGGCTCGCCCGGCGCAGGCAAGACATCTTTGCTGGAGAAAACAATCCCTGCGCTTCAGGACATGCGAGTCGCGGTTATTGAAGGAGACATCGAGGGAAAACAAGACAAAGAGCGTGTTGAGGCGGCGGGTGCGGTCTCCGCAGTGCAGATAAATACCTATGGTGCATGCCACCTTCTCGCGCACCAGGCCGAGCACGCCGTGGAGAAGTTGGACCTGAGTGCGGTGGACTTGCTTTTTGTGGAAAATGTAGGGAATTTGGTCTGCCCGGCAGAGTTCGACCTCGGAGAATCGGCGAGAGTCATGGTACTCGGGGTAACGGAAGGCGCGGACAAGCCGCTCAAGTATCCGCTCATGTTCCGCAAGTCCGAGGCATTGCTGCTGAACAAGATGGACCTTGTTGACCTATGCGGCTGTGATATCGGAGTGCTCAAAGAGAATGCGTTGAGGGTGAATCCGGACATCAAGATAATTGAACTATCGTGCCGCACCGGCGAGGGCATAAAGGATTGGGTCAAGTGGCTTCGCGGAAAGATGAAAGAAATCCAGAGCGCATAAAAGCGCCGCATGTCTCGCGCAGAGTCAAAGCGCGAGTACGAGGCACAATGCAGGGCGTGGGTTTCAGGCCGTTTGTTTACCGAATCGCGCGCAGGCAGAATCTGGCCGGCTGGGTTTTGAACGACACGCTTGGCGTGTTGATTGAAGTGGAGGGGGACAGAGGTGATGTTTCCATGTTTCTTGATGTACTGGAACAGGATGCACCGCCGCTTGCCCGGATTGAGAGCGTCGAGACGCAGGATCTGCCACTTGGTGGTGAAGAAGGATTCCGCATACTGAAGAGCGCTACATGCGAAGGCAAGGAACCGGTGATACCTCCGGACATCGCCACTTGCGAAGACTGCCTGAGAGAAATCTTCGACCCCGCTGATAGAAGATTCGGATACGCTTTTACAAACTGCACAAACTGCGGCCCCCGTTACACAATTGTAAAAGACACCCCGTATGACAGGCCAAGAACATCCATGAGCGTTTTCAAGATGTGTAAACTTTGCCAGAAGGAATACGACTCGCCTGAAGACAGAAGATTTCACGCGCAGCCAAACGCCTGCGCAGCTTGCGGACCGAGCCTGACCCTGACAGACAGCAGGCGCACCGCCGTAGCCTGCGATGACCCGCTGCGCAAAACTATCGAGCTTCTAAAGTCCGGCGCAGTCGTCGCAATCAAGGGTCTCGGCGGGTTCCACCTTGCCTGCGATGCAACAAGTGATGCTGCCGTCGGAAGGCTGCGAAAGCGCAAGAAACGTCCGTACAAACCGTTCGCAGTGATGTCGCAGGATACCGGGTCTGTTTCGCAGTACGCCTATGTTTCGGATCTGGAGCGGGAAGTGCTGGAGTCTTACGCAAGCCCGATAGTGCTGCTGCGCAAGTTTTCCAAAGCCCCGCCTTTCAAGGCGGGGATTATCTCCGACCTGGTTGCGCCGAACATTTCAGACTTGGGCGTTATGCTTCCGTACACCCCCCTACACCACCTTCTCGTCAGGAATAACTTTCTGGCGCTTGTCATGACAAGCGGGAACCTCACGGATGAACCAACAATTGCGGCAAACGAAGTGGCTTTTGAGAAACTCTCGCATATTGCGGACAACTTCCTGATTCACAACAGGGAAATCCTGATTCAGAATGACGACTCAATTGTGAAGGTCATCGCCAGCGAGCCGGTGGTGATGCGCAGGGCCCGCGGATATGTGCTCGAGCCTCTGAAGTTGCCGGGAGTGGGGCGAGATGTCCCGGACATCCTTGCGGTTGGCGCCGAGGAGAAAGGGACAGTCTGCTTCCTCAAGCGCGGCCGCGCATTCATGAGCCAGCACCTGGGAGACCTGAAGAACAGGGAATCCATCCTTTCATTCGAGAAGACAGCCACACATATCAGACGTCTCCTGAAAGTCAAGCCGCGAATAGTCGCGCACGACCTGCACCCGATGTACTCAAGCACAAGATATGCGTTGCGCCAGAGTGGAGCAGCAACCATCGCCGTTCAGCACCATTACGCCCATATTGCAGCCTGCCTCGCCGAGAACGGGGTAAGCAAAAAAGTCATAGGTGTATCGTTTGACGGTGTCGGTCTCGGCACGGACGACAGGACATGGGGAGGAGAGTTCTTCACTGCAGATTTGACCGGCTTTCAAAGGGTTGGGCACCTGAAATATGCTTACTTGCCAGGCGGTGACGCGGCGGCAAAGGAACCCTACCGCATGGCAATATCCTACCTCCAGGCGGCATTCGGGAAAGAAGCAGAAACACCGGCTCATAGGCTTCTGAAAGGCATAGAGAAAGAGAAAATAGATTTTGTCATTCGCATGATTGAGAAGCAAATCAACTCGCCTTTGACCTCAAGTACCGGTAGACTATTTGATGCTGCTGCCGCGCTTGTAGGCCAGTGCCAGATAAACACATACGAGGGCCAGGCGCCTATGGAACTCGAATCCCTGGTCTGGAGCGGCCGCCGGCATGAGCAATCGTACCCTTACAGGATAGGCAACGAGAACGACATGATGGTCGTTGATGTCAGCCCTATGATTCGCAGGATTGTCCAGGATGTCGGAAACGGAAAGACAAAACCGTACGTCGCGTGCAAGTTCCACAACACGGTGGCGAAGTACGCGCTTGAGGTATGTGAAAGAATAAAGAAGTCCCGGGGCTTGAGCAGTGTTGCGCTCTCGGGTGGTGTTTTTCAGAACAAGTACCTTACAGAAAGACTGGTGTCGCTACTTGAGGGGAAAGGGTTCCACGTTTACAAGCACAAGGTGGTGCCTCCGAACGACGGCTCCATATCCCTTGGCCAGGCTGCTGTGGCGGCCTATCATCATATGAAATCGGGCAGGTAAAATGTGTCTTGCAATACCTGGAAAGATAGTCGAGATAAGTGGAAGCGCAGCTCGCGTGGACATTGAAGGGGTAGTTCGAGAGGCGAATATCTCGCTCCTTCCCGATGCGAAGGTAGGAGACTACGTGATAGTCCATGCAGGCTTTGCCATCGAAAAGTACGACGAAGAAGATGCAAAGGAAACCCTGAAACTGTTAAGGGAAATTGTGGATGCAGAGCCTGGATGAGCTGCGTGATGCAGAGCTTTCAAAGAAACTGATAGAAGCTATTCGCTATAAGCTGTGTGAGCTTCCAGTTGGCAGCGTAAGGATAATGGAGGTCTGCGGCACTCACACTGTGAGCATATTCAGGAGCGGGCTTCGCAGCCTTCTGCCGGAAAAGATAGTCCTGCTTTCCGGCCCTGGTTGTCCCGTCTGCGTCACACCGACCGGCTACTTGGACCACGCCATTGAGTTGAGCAGGCGTCCCGATGTTGTCCTGGCCACCTTCGGTGATATGATAAGAGTGCCCGGAAGCGACTCCAGCCTTGAAAAGGAGCGAGCAAGAGGCGCTGACGTACGCATCGTTTATTCAGTCACAGATGCCTTGAAATTGGCGCAGTCAATTCGACCCAAGAACCTCGTGTTCCTCGGTGTCGGATTTGAAACAACGGCACCTACAATCGCCAGCGCCCTGCTGCAGGCAAAAGAAGAAGGTATAGACAACTTCTTCGTTTTGTCCGCGCATAAGCTTATCCCGCCGGCAATGAGTGCACTCTTGGATGAAGAGGTAAAGATAGATGCCTTTCTCTGTCCCGGTCACGTCAGCGTCATAATAGGCGCAAGAGCGTATCATGACATCGCTGAGAATTACAAGAAGCCCTGCGTGGTAGCGGGGTTCGAGCCGCTCGACGTGCTGCAGTCTATACTGATGATACTTTCGCAGATTGCCGAAGGTGTTAGCAAGACCGAAATCCAGTACACGCGCGTTGTCAACTGGAACGGAAATGAAACAGCACAGCAGCTT
>DAOVDS010000103.1 GCA_030669415.1 bacterium | reverse complement strand
CTGTGGCACGGGGCCCTGCTGTTCTACTTCCGGTGGCTCTGCCTGAAACGGGCGGACCGCTATCTCGGCCGCGTATGAATCGGCCGCCGCACCTACGGCTATGCATTCACGTAAATCGTGAAAGTCAGCCACGCCAGAAGCGCCATGGAAGATGCGACGACCGCGATAATGGCAAGCCCGCGCCTGGCAAAGCCCTTGCCGCGAAGCCTGCGCAGTGCCAGAATCCCGAGAAGCAGCGCAGTCCCGGCGAGAATCGGCACAACGACGTAGTTGAGCTGCAGCAGCTTGTAGGCAAGCTCATCCTCGAATGACCTGCGAGCCATGATAAAGACGCCCATGAAGCCGCCGAGAATCAGGACAAGGGTCAGCGACCACCTGGTCAGCGGGTCCAGGGGCTCTGAAAGTTCATCTTCCTCGTCGTGCATGTTCCCTCCCGGCGCGAGCAATGATAGCAGAACCGGACTCCTGTGGCAAGTCCTGCCTCTTGACGCGCAGGGCAAATTCTCGTAAACTGGCCCAGGGTAAATACCAACTGCCACTTGGAGAAAACGATGTTCTCGAAAAAGAAAGAAAGCCCACACGAACACGAGAAACGCTCCTGCCCGCACACGCAGCTCATAACCGGTATGCACGCCGCGCACACCACGTGGCGCCTGCTGCGATGGCTGCTGTTCCTCGCGGCGCTTCTGAGCATAGTCTGCGGCGGGTTCCTGCTCAGCGTCAAATCGGCGGAGGTCAGGTACCAGTTCCAGACGCTCAAAATCGAAAAGGAGGCAGCCGAAGGCGTCAAGGTAGACATCGAGCAGGCCAAGTCCATCGCCACCACGGTTGCGACGGCGTTTCGCAAATACTGGATTCTGCTTGTGCTCATACTCGCCGGCATTTTTACCTTCTTCGAGCTTTTCATCCACTCGCGCTGGAAAATATACGCCATCTACGCCGTGCTGGCGATTGCCTCGTGGGTGTTCGTGCTCTACGCGATGAACCTGCTGGAACTGCCCGAGGAACTGGTCAAGGCGGGCGGCGGTGGGTAATTCCGAAAAGCCCGCGCTCATCCTCGCGTCCCGCTCGCCGAGGCGAAAGGAAATGCTCGAAAAAGCGGGATACCCCGTCGAGGTCGTGCCGCCGCTGGGCGATGAGACCCCGCCCGAAGGCGAGTCAGACCCGCACCAGGTTGCCGTCGCGCTTGCGACGCGAAAGGCCCGCTCCGTCTACCTGCAGCGCGATGAAGGGATTATCCTCGGCGCGGACACGGTCACAGTTCTTGAAAGCGAGATAATCGGCAAGCCGGAAAATGAAGACAATGCGCGCCAAATGCTGCGGAAGCTCTCCGGCACCAAACACTCCGTAATTACCGCAATCTGCCTCATTGATGCCGCCAGCGGTACGGCGCTCTGCGCCAGCGAGGAGACGGCCGTCGAGATGAAAGAGATGACCGACGCCGAGATTGAAGACTACATCTCGAGGGGCGAGTCCGTGGGCGCAAGCGGCGCCTACAAAATCCAGGAGACGGGCGACCAGTTTGTCGAGAACATCGAAGGCTCGTTCTCGAACGTCGTCGGCCTCCCGCTCGACCTCCTGGAAGAACTCCTCAACCGCCTCGAATCGTGACACACTCTATGTGCAAATCCCAAAGCCCCGGGCTTCAGCCCGGGGATGTTTTAGCCGCGCCGCTTGCGGCGCGTTCTGAGAGCGTTGCAGGCGACGCAGCTAAAATTCACCATGCCTTTTTCTATTTTTCTTCCTTCTGCTCCAGCTCCGTCCCCGAAACCGCACCGTAGTCACGCAGGAGTTTCTTCACCTTCTCGTCCGTTGCATAGTCAAGCGGCATGTTTGTAGTAACTGTTTGTAGTAACTGGCGAGATTGAACTTGACATGCGGCAGTTACGGGCGTCCTCGAAACCAAGGCGCGCCTGTATCGGTCGCGGCCATGAAAATCCCGGTTGTAACAGGCGTTTTCATTCCCTAAAGCATTTCTTCTATCGAAGATGCATCCTTCTCAAGTTGAATTCCGTGTGCCGTTGCCAGTTCCTTGACACTCATGTCGTGAAAGTGCGAGTCAGCAGAAAGGAAGAGGGTATTAGACGGGCAGTTGGCGAGGACGGTCGCAAGGACCAGTTTGTCCTGCCACGTGAGATCGGGAGCCTTCTGGTCAACCACTGTGAGTTTTTGTATGGCCGCAGCGTCTGTAGGAATAACGGATGCCATACGAACGTCAATCAACGTTTGGAGTTCCTTGGAGAGGTCTTTTCGTATCTGGCTTATGAAGGTGAAATATCCGACAAAAAACTGTGATAGATGCCGCTGGAACCCCTCTTCTGAGAGCACGTTCCGAAGGGCTTTCTTTGCCTCCTTTAGCGCCTTGGAACATTCTTTGACCTTCTGCGGGATGCGTGCTACAGCTTCAGCAATACAGACAGCAGGTATCTTGAGGCCAATTCTGCCTGACTGGGACAGGAACAGCAAGTTTTTGCAGGGTTGATGTCCTGTTTCATAGGGCCACAAGGACTTTATCAAGATGTTCGTGTCAATGCAGATATCCATATCAACTTCTCTTTCACTGAGAGTGGGATACTACTGCGTGGTCAGGCATCGACCCTATTACCTCCGGGACAAAGTATTCTGTGTATTCGATGGGAACTGCTGCATCCCAGTTCTCAAGAAGAGTTGTAAGCCAAGAGGCAAACTGGCGCTCCAGTGTAGTGAACCCAGAAATCAGCACCCGCCGCTTTGATTTTCCAGATAGAAGCAACTCGGTTTCGAGAGGCTTGCTGACCGTGATTGACTCTGGGCTGGCGTCCTTGAATTGATCCGCAAGGACATAGGACTCCTTGGGTGACATCACAATTGCTACTTCCAGTTCCTTATCTAACATCTGCCGTTTGATTTTGTCAAGATATGCCGACATCCCGGTGTGGGGTAAGTTAACCAACTGCAGTAAGACCTTTGGTTTTCTGGTGTCTGGTGTCAGGAGATAGTGCTCACTGATATGCATTTCGTTTCTCTCTCTAAAGCTGTGTCAGTTGGTCCAAACCACTTTTAGGGTTTCCTTTGTGGGCTTTTCGTCCTTGTCCCAGTCGCACACTCTGTAACACGAGTTGCGCAGGTAGGATGGTGGGAAAGGATGGAGAAGTCAAGAAGAAAAGCGAAGCGTGGACTATTCATTCAGAGTCTTCTTCACCGGGGTTTTTCTGTTTCTCTTCTTTTTTTGGTGGGGTGAGGTCGATTGTGCCTTTGCCGGGGGAGACCCTGTACCTGGTGCGGCAGTTGCCGCCGCCGCCGAACTTGTATTCGCTTGTGCCTGTCTTCTGCGTGCCGCTGACCTCGACAAGCGCGAGGCATTCGAGGCTGACAATCTTCTTCTTTTCGAGCGCGAAGAGGATTTTGCCCTGCCCCTTGTACTTCATGGTCATGGGGCCCTGGGAGAATTCAATGTCCGTCTTGAGCTTGACGACGGCGCACTTGTGCTCGCCGAACTGCTCTATCCCGGAGAAGGTCGCCTTTGCGGAGCCCTTGATTTTGCGGTCTATGCTGTATATCTCGCGCACAGCCTCAAGCGGTACATCCCATGAGTCGCCTACCTTGACCCGCCGTCCGGCGGGCAGGACCTTCTGGCGGTTGCCCGTAAGCGCGGCGGCGAGCTCTTTCTTTTCCTTTTTCGTCACTTCCTTGCCGTCAAGCTGTTTGGCGGAAACGCCTTCTTCGCTTTTTTCTATGATGTAGGTGTTGCCCTCAAACGGGGTTTCCTTCCGCGGTGCTCCCGTCGGCGTCTCCGACTCCATGGTGCTCTTCTCGTAGTGGCGCGCAACCTTTGTCAGTTTTCCCTTGTCATCCACCTCGAGCACTTTCTCGACGAATTTGTGCAGCCCCTTGGACTTGACCGGGAGTTTGCGCTCCATCTTGTCGCTGGTGAGCTTGATTTCGAGGGAGAGCTCGTGCCGGGAGTCTACCGTGGCGACTTCTCCCTTTTTGTGCTGCTCCCTGAGCTCGTAGGTCTGCTCCTCCTGGGCGAGCACGCAAGTCACCAGCGCCGCCGCGATACACGCAGCCAAGGTCAGTCTGCAAATCATCTCTTCGTCTCCAAGATTCCTGTCAAATCAGCCAAGCCCGAGAATCCGTATCAGGGCCTGCGCAGTCTCGCCCGGCTCCTCGCCGGGCGCAATATCGTGGAATACGATATCGGGAAACGAGCGCAGCCAGGTCATCTGTCTCCTTGCAAGCTGCCAGGTCCTCCGGCGCATCTCTTCCTTTGCCTGTGGCAGAGAAATCTCGCCTGATAGAAGCTGGCGGGCCTCCAGGTATCCTATCGCCTGCGATGCCGTCCTGCCAGGGGTTTTTTCCTCAAGCCCTCTTACCTCTTCGAGCAGCCCCTCTTCAAACATCTGCTCGATTCGCTCCTCAATCCTCTCCCGCAGGTACTCGCGGTCGCGGCGCAGCGCGACGAGGTGCCTGCGGTACTGCGGGCGTCTCCGGCCGAACTGGGTTTGCAGCTCTGAAATGGGCTGACCCGTCTTGAAGTGAACTTCGAGCGCCCGGACAATTCGACGAAGGTCGGTCTCGCCTATTCGGGCCGCGGCGCCGGGGTCGACCTGCGCGAGCTCTTCGTGCAGCGCCTCGGGCCCCTCGAGCGCGGCGCGCTCCCTGAGCCTGGCCCGCAGGGCAGGGTCGCGGCCGGGGCCGCTGAAGAGCCCCTCGGTGAGCGCTTTCAGGTACAGCGGCGTGCCCCCTTCGAGCAGAGCCGGCAGTTTTCTCGCACCCACATCAGCTATGGCCCTGTCTGCAAGCTCGACAAACCTCGCCACCGAGAAGTCTTCCTGTGGAGATACAATATCGACGAGGTGATGGCGCACCTGCGACCTCACCTGCGGGGAGGGCTTGGCAGTGCCGATATCCATGCCGCGGTATATTTTCATCGAGTCAATGCAGATGATTTCGGTATTGAGGCGTTTCGCCGCATCGAAGGCGACGGCGCTCTTGCCGCTTGCCGTCTGGCCGGTTACTATGTAGAGGTCGATACTGCCCACCCGCTACCCGAGCTGGCCGAGCCGCTTTGCTACATCCTTGTATGAGAAGTCCGCCTCGGCGATTTTCTGGTACTCGGCCTTGGCCTCGGCCTTCTTTTCGAGCAACTCGTAGGTACGGGCCAGGTCGTAGGTAATGCCCTTGTTGGCTTCGTTCATGAGGCTGAGGCCTTCGCGCGCCTTGAGCAGCTCCTTGACGCTCAGCTCGTACATCCCCTTCTTCCTGAAGGCAAGGCCAAGCAGGTGATGCGCCCCGGTGGCCACTTTCGGGTCGTGGACGGTTTTCTGGAGGTTGCCAATCGCCTCGTCATCCTGCCCGCCCTGGAAAAGGAACTTGCCGTACCTGAACCTGAGCTCCGCGTCGGTGGGGTGCTCCTGAACGCGCCTGCCCCACTCTTCAATGGTGAACTGGAGCCTCGAGGCGCGCAGGCCGTCAATTTTGGCCTTGTTCTCGGGTGTCGGGGCCATCCTGTACGCTTCCGAAGCGGAGGCGATTTGGGCGTCAAAGCGCTTCAGTTGCACATCTCCTATTTTTTCTTTGGCGAAGTAGTCGCCCGGGTTGACTTCGACAGCCTTCTTGTATGCCCCCTCGGCGCTGCCGTAGTCCTTTATCTTGACGTAGAGGTCTCCGAGGTCGCGGTAGAGCTTGGACTCCTTGGGGCTCTGCTTGATGTCGTCCAGCTTGCGGTTGATGGCTGTCTTGACATCCATGTCGGTGCGCAGTATGTGCCCTTCGGCCTCCATCTTGGCGGCCTTGCCGGCATCTCTTATCTTCTCGCGGTAGCTCTCGCCAAGCGCGCCTATCTTGTCGGCGGTTCTCGCGGCGGCGATGTTCTTGACAGCCCTGGAGGCTTCGGCATCATTGGGTGCGAGGCTCAGCGCCCGCCGGTAGTAGGCGGACGCCTTCTCGTAGGCCATGAGCCCGTTATGGAGCCTTCCGAGAGCTTTCATCGCCTCCACGTTCTTCTTGTCGATTTCGAGCGCCTGCTCGAAGTTCGCAATCGCCCGGTGCGCATACCCCGCCCTGGCGGCGGCATCGCCAAGCGACATAAGCATCTTCACGTTGAACGGCGCGTTTCGCAGGAATTTCTCGCATTCCTCAATCTGCTCATCGTAGTGCTTTACCAGCCCCTTGGACTTGGACTTGATGAACGAGCCCAGGCCCTTGAAGAAGCTCTTCTTGGACGAGAGTCCGCCTTCCTGGCCCTTTCGCACCGTTATTTGTCGTATCTCTTTTGCCGCATCCGCGTGGTCGGGATTGAGTTTCAGGACCTGCATGTAGAGGTCAATCGCATAGTCGTAGTTGCGGCGCTTGGCGGCTTCGCGCGCCTTTTCCACCAGTTTCTCGTATTGCTGGTCAATCTCCGCCATTGCTACCTCCAGCGCGTGTTTGATGCAAAACCGAGTGAAGAAGTTTACATCCCTGCGCACGGTATGTCAAGGCGATGCTTTCACAGGCGAGCCTAAAAGTGAATTTCGCATGGTGCGAGCACTATCGCGAATAAAGGAGCGCCCCCCAGTCAGGGGAAGAGGACGCTCCTTTAGCCGGCGATTCCGGGGCTTAGTACTTTATTTCCTTCGCGGCGAAGGTGATGTCCGTTATCTGCGCCCGCACGCATTCGTTGAGCGCGGCGATGATATGCTTGAACGGCACCATGGGCCTGGCATCGATAATGACAGGCTGGGTCGGAAAGTTCTTCGTTGGTGTGAAGTTGTCCCTGGCCCGGCAGACAAGCTTGTAGAGCTGGTCATAGTCGGGCATGACCTCGCCGTACCGGTTGGTGACGTTGGGGAAAGTTCTGTCCCTGACCTTCAGCAGCACGCGCCCCTTGGTGGGATGCTGGGTCTCCCTGAATGAGCCGGGCTCCACCCAGAGCAGCTTTACGCGCACTTCCTGCAGGGTCAGAACCGCCCGACCTATTGTTCCCTGTCCCCTGTTCTTGGGCAGGAAGGCGTGCATCTGGCCCTCTTCCGTCCTGAAGCGGCACGCAAGCATGAAGAATATCAGGAGCTGAAAGACGATGTCAATCATGGGCGTCATCGATATCCCGGGCTCCTCATCCTGCGCCTCTTGCCGTATTCTCTTACTCTCTTCTGCCATTTGACCAACCTCCTGTCTGCAAAGCCTGTTTCTATTCCGTGGACGGCGAAGCCGCGAGTATGGTCTTGTAGACGCCGTTCTTGGAGCACGCGTCGAAGACCCACTGCACAGTCTTGTACTTGGCGCCGCGGTCGCAGCGGACCAGCACCTTCAGGTTGTGAATCTTGACCCCGGGGTGCCCGCTGTCGTGTTCCCTGCCGGACTTTATCGCCTCCTTGCGGACAAGCTCGGCAAGCTTGTCCTTGTCGTAGGTGCGGCCCATGATTCGCACAAATCCCCTCTTGGCGTCGTCCTTCCTGATGTTGACCGTCAGGAGTGTGCCCTGCGGCCTTTCGATGCTCGCCTGGTCCGCGTAAGGCAGCGCCAGGGACTCCATGTTCAGAGACGACATCTCCGA
Organism: bacterium; assembly: GCA_030669415.1. Classification (GTDB taxonomy): domain Bacteria; phylum Planctomycetota; class SKW154; order SKW154; family DAOVDS01; genus DAOVDS01. The sequence goes on along the minus strand of DAOVDS010000103.1, from coordinate 5,616 downwards.
GACAATCATGAAGAACGTCAGCAGCAGGAATACGCAGTCAATCATGGGTGTCATGTTCATCTTGATTGCCTGCCGGGAAGGGTCGAGCTCCTTGTTCTTGAGCATCTCATCCTCCTTCCCGCGTTTTCAGATTCATCCCAGCCATTGGCCAACCTCCCCCGCTGGAAAAGACATGTCCCGCCCGCCATCGTAAGAATACAACCGCGCGCAGGCCGCGTGCAACATCCAAATACCACATTCTTGTGTTATTTATTCAGACGCGGGATTCGCAAGTAAAGCGCCTGTGCCGGCTGGCTGTGCGAGTGGGGAAAGTGGAATTGCCGGGAACGGCCCGCGTGTCAGTGCTCGCTCAATCTAATTTTCCAGCGGCCGTCTTCCTTCACGCAGTGGATGGTTTCACCACCTCTACTCCTGCTGTGATACACCGTCACTGTGGCCCTGTCGCCGGATACCTGTGAGCCGGATGTCCCGTAGCCCCCGGGGTCTGTGAAAATGTTCTTTCCCTCCACCACATCTTTGGAGGTGTTAAACATGAAGATGTAATAGTCTCTGGGCGTCATGTCTTTGAGCTTCCCGGGCTCTATCCCGAGTTCTTTGCACGCAGCTTCTCTTTCGGACGGGTCCATCCTGTTGAGCTCGTGCAGCTCCTGCGCGTACTCGCGCTTGTCCTTTCTGCAGAGGAGGTCGTACATCGCGGCGCCATCCTTCGCCTTGATTGCCTCGATGTAGGCCATTACAGCCTCTTCCGCCTCCGAGGGAGTCCGGTTCATCGTCAGGGCAACGCTCAGCGTCACCGCCAGCAGCACCAGTACCGCCCCGCCGATTATCAGTGGAGTGTAGTTCTTGCTCTTCGCGGCCTTGCGCCCGTAGAGAGGCCTGCGCTGAGCCGGCGTGCCTGGCACACGCGCACCACCGGAAGCAAGCCCTCCCGTGCCGGGAATGCCCGGAACACCCGGGGCGCGGGGAATGCCGGGACTGTGGCTTTCAGGTGTGCCGCGGGTACTGCCGCCGGCAAAGCTGCCAAACCCCCTGCCCTTTTTCTTCTTGCCTGAAAAACGCATTTTTCTTCTCCCCTGCAAGCCTGCAGCGCAAGAGCGGTCGTGTATCAGTGTTATGATACTCTTCTGACGTTCAAGAAGAAAGCGAATTTTGGACTTGCCACCGAAAGTGAAGACGCTGTGCTGCGGTAAATCGGCAAGCGAAATCTCGCCCTCAACAAGAAGACAGTCAAGCTGGCAGAAGAGATTCACAGGCTCGACTCGAAAGCCGCCCGGTGGGTCGCATCCGACGCACTGCGCGAACTCACGAGCGACGCCGTCCGGAAAAGGCTCAAGAATAAAAACGTCTAATGCATAACTAAAATGCCAGGCATTGCAGCTATCTGGTCAATTCCCCCTTGGTCATGTCTTCCCAGGTCTGCCCCTCCCGGACTCTGATATACTCGACATTGCCGCCGACAAAGAGGACGTTTATGCCACCCGGGTGGTGGAAATCCTTGTCCGCAGCCAACCGTCTCATAGCCCTCGAAGACATACTCCTGCGCTTGGCCGTATATGCGTAGCTGCATGTGTCCTCGGAGAGTACGAAATGCCCCTCGGCATCCACCTGAGCAGGTCTCTGCGTTGAGGCCGGGCAGACAAACAGCTTCGGGGTAGCTACGAAGCCCGTATCCACGAGTAGTTGAAGATGCTCGTGGGCCGCGGCGCCTTCACCGGCCCAAGGGAACATCCTGTGTTCCTGTTCGTAAAGCATGCAGGACGTATAAATCTGCTTGAGATTACTGCCGCACGCGGCGATGTTCGCCTTCGAGCCCGCCTTCATGAGCGCGGGGAGCATCAGACCCGCAAGCACGCTCAAAACGGGAATAGCGACTACCACAATAATCAGCACTATCGCCCAGGCAGGCATGCCTCCCCGAGGCGGGGCAGCCACAGCCCCCGGACGCTCGTCGAGCCATTCCCCGCAGTGGCGGCACTTCGAAGCACTAACTTGTATCTCCTCGGCGCAGAACGGGCACTGCTTCATCTGACGCGGGTTTTGCATTCTATCCTCCGGTTTTTCTGCCTGTCTTTCTCTTCGGCCCAGTATACCGCCAAATCATTCTGGAGTCAACGTTTCGACACGGAATTCCATAATTTTGAGGATTCATCTCTATATTATTATGTTTTAGCTTGACATTTACAAGGTTGGGCTTAATATATTAAATGCAGGAGGTGAGAAATGAAAGGTTTTTCAGGAAACTGCCCGGTGTGCGGCAGGACAATGGAGGTTGTCAAGTACTGGTGTCCCGAGTGCGATGTGAACGTCAAGGGCAGGTTTGCAGGCGGCGGGCTGGGGGGCCTGAACGCCAGGCAGATTGAGTTTGCAAAAACTTTCCTTCGCTGCCGGGGCAATATCAAGGAGGTCGAGCGCGAGCTTGGCATTTCATACCCCACGGTGCGAAACAGGCTTGACGAAGTGATAAGGGCCCTGGGAATGACCCCAACGGCCGACCGGGAGGCGGCCGTGCAGCGTGCGGACGTGCTCGACAAGCTGGAAAAGGGCGAAATTGATGCGGAAGCCGCGGCAAGACTGCTTTCCGGGAAGCGGGTGAAGAAATGAGCGACGCGGTCGCCAGAGCGCTTGGGATGCTTGAAGCGGGCAGGTGGGATGTCGCCAAAGCGCTTGACGCTATTAAAACTCCCCCTAAAAAAATCAAGGTAAAGAGCGCGGGCTGGCTGCGCGTCAAGGTTGTCGAGGATGGGCAGAAGAAAGTCTCGTTGCGGCTACCGCTCGGCGTGGTTTCAGTCCTGTCGGCGGCGCTCAACCCGCTTGTCAAGTGGGGTGCGCGATACGCGGCGAAGAAGCACGCCGGGGCCAAAATCCCCGATTTGAGCAAGCTGGACCTGCGGCGGTTGCTCAAGACTCTCAAAACCTACGGGCCAATGACAGTAGTTGACATAAGGGACGGGGAAACCGAAATCCTTATCCAGACGACATAGGAGGTGAATGATGTCGGAAGAGAGGTTTAATGAGAGGATGCGGATACTGAAGATGCTCGAAGAGGGCAAGATAAGCGCGGACGAGGCGGCAAAACTGCTCGCGGCGGTGGAGTCCGCCGGGCCGGGCCCCTCCGGGGGCGGGGCGCGCAAGGTGCTGCATATCGAGGTCATGGGCGACGGGGACAAGAAGGCCAAGGTCAACGTCAACATGCCGCTCGAGCTCATAAGAATCGGCCTGCAGATGGTGCCCAAAGAGTACCAGAAGAAGCTCGAGGAAAAGGGAATGGACCTCGACAAGATTGTCGAGATGATTGAGGCCGGCGCGCAGGGCAGGCTTGTCGAGGTCGAGCACGAGAAAGAAGGCGGGAAAGAGCGCATTATCGTCGAGATAGAGTAGCAGGCGGACACTGCTGTTCCCGTCCACTTTCAGCCCGCTTTTTTTGTGCGAGCCCGGCTTGACAACACCCCCCTGCATGTTGTATAGTGTATTATGCAACTTTGTGGAGGGAGAGATTATGAGAAAAGCAGCATTCCTGCTTGTAGTTGTCTGCGCGGTTATCGTGCACCTGGGCGCCGCGGCACAGGAAGAGAAGTCTGTCAAGCTCGGTAAGCTCAAGCTCACTGTTGAGAGCGTGGAGCTCAAGACGGGGCTCGAGGTGGTCCTGGGTGAAGACAAGGAGAGGCGGGGTTTCCCGCGTTTCGACCCGCGCCTCCTGGGCGAAGAGGTTGACAGCTCAAGCCTGTCCTACGTTGACTGGCTCAGCTACGCGGAGAAGTACTTCGTGCTGAAGTTCACCCTCAGCAACGAGGGCGAGGGCGAGCCGCTCTATGTCTCTTCCACAGTGCGCTACGATGGCGTCCTGAAGGCGATGGCTGACGGAAAGACCATACTCAAGCAGGCCAGGATATACCCCGACTCACGCCCCGACTTCTGCCCAAACCCCGGCGTCGTGCGCATCGCAAAAGGCAAGAAGGTTCAAGACCTCCTTATCATCAAGGCTCCGGCCAAGGGTGCGAAGAAGATCGAAGTTGATGTGTTTGTGAAGACTGTGCTCCCGGATATCGGCGGCACCCTGAAGATAGAAATCCCCGCTGCCGACGGAAAGCCGGGCGAGCTCGGCAAGCTGACACTCAAGTACGAGCCGAAGAAGACGCAAGGCAAGAAGAAGAAGTTCAAGGCCAAGGGAAGGGTCAAGTTCGGCCGCATACAGATTGACGTGCTCAGCGTCGCTGAGAAGAACCTCAACTTCTATGACGAAGAGGCCAAAATGGTCTACACAGGCATGGAGCCGCGCACAGTCGTGACCTACAAGGTGAAAAACAGCGGCTCAAAACCCGTGAAGTTCATGCCTGTGCTGCTGCAGGAGAAACTCCCGGGAATCGCGGTAGACCACCAGGGCAAATGGTGCCCCATGGTCGGCATCGGCGGCAAGACAAAGGTGGTGGAGTGCTTCGACCTCAAGAAGAGCATCCCGGCAAAGGGAGAGATTACCGACTACGTTGTCCTGAACCCGCCTGCCGGGCCGGAGTCGATTCGCCTTGTCCTGATTGCGGAGGCGATTTTCCCCGACATGAAAAGCGGCTCAGGCATCGTGATAATGCGCATAAAGTACAAGAACAACGTGCCCGCGGAAGTCAAGAGCTCCGTCATGAAGCGCTCCATAACTCTCAACGACAAGACGCTTGTCGGCATACTCGAGGAGTCGGGGAAGGCCTCCGAGGAGGCGTGGGACAAGAAGTACTCCGGGCTTCTCGTAAACGGCGCGGGAACAGTGCTGGACGTCCAGTACGACGATGAGGACAACATCTCCGCCGTCATCATACACGTGTCTGAAAACGCTGTCAGCCAGACCCGCTACCGCTACACCCTGTTTATGAGCACCGACATGCGCTCCTACAGGCCAAACGACAAGATATCTTTCAAGGCAATTGTACTTGGCAGCAACGTATCCAAGGAAGACGACCTGACAGAAAGAAGCCTTGTGGTCTACGGCGTCCAGCACGCCAAGGGCAGATAGCTGACTGTGCAACCAGGGCCACTCCCGGGCAGATTTCTTGCCCCGGGCGACTATCGAAGAACCTCCCTGCCGGTTTCGCTTGACTCTCAGTGAGCCGGTGCTATCATCGCTCCCTTAATTTCTGTGCAACCAGATTCCGTTTACCTGAAGGGAGACCTGCATGAGGGAGATTGACGTAGGAGCAGTCACAGACACCGTCGCGAAGTTGTGCCAGGATGCCAACTTCATCACCGAGCCTGACCTGACAGAAGCGCTTGAGAATGCGCTCGAAAAGGAGGAGTCGCCCACAGCAAAGGAAATTATCAAGGAAATCCTCGAAAACAACCGTATCGCAGAAAAAGAGAAAATGCCACAGTGCCAGGATACCGGCCTCGCCGTCGTGTTTCTCGAAATCGGACAGGATGTCCACTTCACCGGTGGCGACCTCTACGAAGCAGTCAACGCAGGCGTTCGCAAAGGCTACGGCGATGCCTACCTGCGCAAGTCCGCAGTCGAGCACCCCCTGCGCAGGGTCAACACGAAAGACAACACACCCGCCATAATCCACACCGACATCGTCCCGGGCGAGAAGCTCACCATCAGGTTCGCCCCCAAGGGCGGCGGAAGCGAGAACATGT
>DAOVDS010000287.1 GCA_030669415.1 bacterium | reverse complement strand
TCCGCCAGAGTGACGTGCGGTTTATTCCGAGAATCTCCGCAGCCCTGGTCTTGCTGCCCCCGGTTTTCTCAAGCACTTCTTTTATGTACTGCTTGCTTACTTCCTCAAGGGTACGCAAGTCTTCGGCGTTGTCTCCTGTTCCTCCATCGTCGGGAATCATCAAGCGGTCCGGCAGATGCTTGGTCGTGATGGTATCTGAGGTCTCGAGCAAAACAGCACGTTCGATAACGTTCTTGAGTTCACGCACGTTCCCAGGCCAACTGTATTTCGCGAGGATTTCCATTGCTTCGAGTGAAATAGAGGTAATCTCCTTGTGGTTTTCTTCGCAGAACTCAGCGAGGAACTGCAGAGCCAGGAGCTTTATGTCTTCCTCGCGCTCGCGCAGTGGAGGCAAATATATCGGGACGACATTGAGTCGGTAGAAAAGGTCTTCCCTGAATTGCCCCTGCTTGACCATTTCTTCAAGGTTCTTGTTGGTCGCTGCTATGACGCGAACATCAACCCTGGTTCTCTGTGTTCCTCCAACCGGCTGTATTTCACCTCCCTCCAGAACTCTCAGGAGCTTTTGCTGCAGTCCCGGACTTACGTCACCTACTTCATCAAGGAAGATGCTTCCCTTGTTGGCAATCTCAAACAGACCGCGCTTGTCACTCACAGCGCCTGTGAACGCGCCCTTCACGTGGCCGAACAACTCGCTTTCAAGAAGGTTTTCAGACAAGGCGCCACAATTGACGGGCAGAAAAACGTTGTCTGCTCTGGGGCTGTTGAAATGAACGGCGCGTGCAACCAGCTCTTTGCCCGTTCCTGTTCCACCGTAAATGAGAATGGTTGTCTTCGACGGGGCGACCTTGGCGACCGTTTCAAGAACCTGCTTTATCTCAGGGCTTTCGCCAATTATGTTTCCAAACTTGTATCGCTTTCTCAACTGCCCCTGGAGGTATCTGTTTTTCAAAAGGAGCTCGTGCTTCTCCATAACCTTCTCAACAACAATCCGTATCTCCTCCAGGTTGAAGGGTTTTGGAATATAATCCTCAGCGCCCTCTTTCATTGCTTCTATAGCCGAGTCAATCGTCGCATACGCAGTTACCATTATCACGGAAATGGTCTTGTCCTTGGCCTTCAAATTCTTCAGAACTTCAAGGCCGTCAATGCCCGGCAGCTTTAAGTCCACTATTGCCAAGTCGTATTCAGCGTGCTCTGCTTGCTTCAGACCCGTTTCGCCGTCCGGAGCCGCAGTTACCTCGTAGCCCTGCTTCTTCATAATTTTCGTGATGGCTTTTCGCATCTTGGGGTCATCTTCTACTACAAGTATCTTCCCGGAAAGCATAACCTCGTTCTCCCTGTATTCACTATCCCACTGATTTCATGTTCTCGATTGGCAGTTCGACAGTGAAAGTGGTTCCAGCAGGTTCGTCAGATGCTTCGCTTTGCTCAGATGCAGTCTTGCTTTTGACAAGTATTTCTCCGCCCATCCTCTTGACTATCCCATGACTTACTGACAACCCCAGACCTGTCCCCTCACCCGGGCGCTTGGTGGTGAAAAATGGATTGTATATCTTCCTGATGTTCTCTTTCGGAATCCCAGTGCCTGTATCAGTAACATCAACTTTTACCAATTGCCTTTCCCTGTCGTAATCAGTCCTCACTGTTAAAGTCCCACCTTCTGGCATAGCCCACATGGCGTTGGCCACTATGTTCATGAACACCTGCTGGATTCTGCCAAGGTCAACCTTGATCCTGGGAATGGCGTAGTCGAAATTCTTCTCGATGTTAATCTTCTTGAGCGAGCACTGGTTCTTGACCAGAGAAAGAAGGTTACCCAAAATCTCGTTGATGTCCGCCACATCCACTTCAAGGTCAGACTGCCGCGAGAATTCGAGCAGCTCTTTAACGATTGAAGCGCCACGCTTCGCCTCCTCTTCGACCGCCTTGAGATTGCCAATAAGCTCTTTCTTGTCCTCGCCGACTTCCTCCAGCGCCATCTGAGAGTACAACAGTATATTCGCGAGCGGTGTGTTAAGCTCGTGTGCGACCCCCGCGGTAAGTATGCCAAGTGACGAAAGCCGCTCCGCCTTTTGCATCTGCTCCTGTGTCTGTCTGTGTTCTGTAACGTCGTTCAGAATCAGCAGTACTTGGATTTGCTCACCCATCTGCAAGGTTGCTGCCTTGACATTGAAATATCTGACCCCTTCTGCGCCGAGGTCAAACTCCAGGGCATCCTCGTTGAACACCACGCCTGTCTGCGCAGTCTTGCGCAGGCCTTCCAGAAGCCGCCGGTTCTTGAGCAGATCCGCCAAAGCGGCGCCGTGCACATCCTCCTCGCCCAAGTCGAAGGTCTGAAGGAATGCCCTGTTGGTAGACAGCATACCGAGTCTCTTGTCAAGAACTGCCACTGACATCGGTAGCGTAGCGACAATATTATCACTATAAGTCTTCAAGTCGAGTATTTGCCTGTACCTGTCGCGCAGTCTAACAGATACAGCATTCGAAATGGCATAAGCTGTAACCGACACCAGCGCCAGTACAATACACCATATCAGGAGTATTGTTGACCCGAATGAACGAATCCCTGCAAACGTCTCTTCACTGTCCTGTTCAGCTACCAGTATCCAGTTAGTGTCAGGTATTCGCTCACTCGCGCCGAGTACCAGCTTGCCCCTGTAATCGATGTATTCACCCACCCCCGACGCGCCGAAATAGACGGTTCTGGATTCTTCCGGTATCGTATCCTCCAGCAAGCGCCCGCCCAACCTCGTCCTTGTCAGGAAATGTCCCTGTATGTCTATAAGGTAGGCTTCTCCAGTCTCGCCAACCTCAAACTTTCGCAGAAGCTGTCCTATCTGCTCGAAGCTCACATATCCAATGACTGCCTTCTCTACTTGCCTCGACTTCTCCCGGATTGGGACGCATATGGCAAGGAGAGGTTCGTCCTTTTGCTTCCACAGGAAAATATCCCCCCTGTACTCACGGCCAATCAGTGCTTCTTCTATGCAGGTCTGCCTGTAACTGCAGTCCCCGGCTACGCTCTCCGGCCCTGCAGCCACGAGAACTTGCAATGAGTTATCAACAATTTCCAATCTCCTGTAGACTCCGTATCTCGTCATAACGCTGCGCATCTGCTTCAGCGTAGACTCGTTGCCCTTCAGTTGGCCATCGGATGCCAGGTCTGCCAGCAGTTGCAGGTCAGAACTCCTTTCCCCCATAAATGCCTCAACGGTCCTTGATTTGGCGTGGACAATGCTTTGCAGGTGTGAAACGACAGCATCGTGGATTAGGTTTTTTCCTATGAGGTAAGCCGCTATGCCAATTGCCGTCAGCGGCACAAGAGAGAAGAACAGGAACAGCAATATCAGCTTCTTGCGCAACCGCAGTTCTTGCATTCCGGCAGGGGAATTCACTACTCCACCTTTTTCAGAAGTCCTTTCCAGTTCAATTCGATGTTAGCCTATTTCCCCTGCCGAATCAAACCATTTCGTTCTTCATAGTCCGGGTGCAACCGTTGAGAATTCAGGTGTGCAAAAACGTCTGGTGAAATCGGCAAAGAAGCCCCAGATAAATAACGGGCCGCTGGTCGGACAAAGCGCTTGTCATAGAAGCGCTAACCGAAGCTGCCGTGCTTACCGGAAACATGGAAAAAGCACTTAAAGAGTCAAAGGTATTTCTCGAAGAGGCGAAAAGCAGAGATGCGGGGAAAGCTTATCTTGACGCGCTTCTATTGAGACTGCAGGCGCTGCTTGCCGCGGAACGTCTGGACGAGGCCGCCAGTGTCGGCCAATTAGTGGAAGAAATGATTTCTACAGAACAGAATCCTTCCGTTGCGCCAACTTCATCTCTCATAGGTGGGTCACGATGTACCTGCTGCTTCCCAAAAGTTATGGAGAGGCTGAAATAATGGCGGGAGTGGATGGGAATCGAACCCACCCGGGACGCTACAAACGCCCCGCACTGGATTTGAAATCCAGGAAGCCCACCAGGCGCCTTACCACTCCCGAAGCGCGAGAAATGATACTAACACCCACGCTGGCTGTCAACTCAAAACAGGCCTCGACAGGTACGCGGGTGTCCGCCGACAGTTCCGAAGGTGATCTTCGCGTATCGGGTTACAGGGGCCCTAAACCTGGGAAGCCCCGCGTCTCTGACGCGGGGTTTCAGAGTCCACCGACAAAAACGTTCTTCACACCGGCGCAGAAGAATGCGTGCCGGTCGGTATGCGCGGCGTTTTTCCTTTGACACGGCGAAGATTAGAGTAATATAATCAGTCGGCCAGCCGGGAGTCATGCACCGAGGATAATACCATCCCGGCTGTTTCTCTCAGCCGTCGGGTGCAGCAATTGAAAACAGGGAGGACCTGCCGTGGGCTACGGGGGACTGGAGAAGAGAAAGTACATGCGGCTCGATACCGAGGTCGGGGTTGAGCTGTCGCTTTACGACCCGGCCAAGGGGAAGACTGTGCCGCACAGCGCGGAGTCGCTCAACGTAAGTGCGGGCGGGCTGCTGGTGACTGTGGAGCGCCCGCTGGAGGTCTCCTCATACGTGCTTGCGCGTTTCACCCTGCCGGGTGAGACTGAGCAGCAGGATTTCATCGCCAGGGTGGTCAGGGTCGAGGAGATAGAGGCCTTGCGCAGGTATGATATCGGGCTGGAGTTTGTGGACATTGTCATCGGAGATTTGGAGAAGATAGACAAGTACGTTACGAGCGAGTTCGAGGGGGGATAATATCCCTGCGCACCGCGTTAGGCAATGGAGGTGCAGCCATGAGAAGGTGGTTTGTTGTTTGTGTAGTGGCTCTGGCGGCACTTTGGTGCAGTATCCTGGTGGCCCAGGATGGAAAGGTCTACAAGAGCTGGCCAGAGGCGGAAAAGGTGGTTCAGAAGAGCTGGCGGCCGATTGTCGCGGCGTTTGTGCAGCAGGGGGACAGTCAGTTCATGGGGACGAGTTCCTCCGTCATGGGTGACAAGGGCCTGAAGAAAGCACTCGACAGGCTGGTTCTCGTGCAGGTGGACCTGGTCAAAAAGGGAGGTGAGGACAAGCTCGGGGTGGCGGATGAGAAGAACGGCGGGCTCATGAACAAGCTGCTGGGCCAGGCGTCGAAGACGATACCGATTTTCGTGGTGGCCGGGCCGGACATGAAGCCGCTCAAGGTCTGGGAAAGGGCGGACCCGGCTGTAGTGAAGAAGGAAATCGGACCAGTTCTCAAGAATGCGATAAAGATGTACAAGCCGCTCGATGACGCGAAGGTGAAGAAGGCCGAGAGCCTGCTCAAGCGCGCCGAGAAGGAGGAAGAGGAAGGCAACGACGAGAAGGCCACCAAGATGCTCAAGGAAGTCATCAGGATGAACAAGGACTGCGGCCTCGCCAAGCAGGCGCAGGAGATGATTG
>DAOVDS010000340.1 GCA_030669415.1 bacterium | reverse complement strand
TGGCAGTGTGCGCTCGAAGGCGGCGGCGTCATTAAGGCACTTTCCCGAGGCCCGAGTAGTAGATTCCCTGGTGAAAATGCTTATCGATGACCCCAGTTCCTACGTCTGCGATGAGGCGGCGAAATCGCTCGGCAGGATTGGCGATAAACGTGCCGCCGAAGCGCTGAGATTGATGCTGCTTGATGACAGCGGGGCGCTCCGCGGCGCCGCCGCACGCGCGCTTGCCGCAATCAAGGATGACCAGGCAACCGAAACGATAATCAAACTGCTGGAAGAAGGTTACTGGTGGATGAGTGAAACGGCGGTGGATGCGCTTGGCGACATGGGCGACAGGCGCGCAATCCCCGCGCTCAAGAAACTGCTCAAGACCAACAATGAGGGATTGCAGGTACGAGCGAAAGCGGCGCTGTACAAGCTGGGCGATGAGAAAGCAGCAAGTGAGATTATGGACACACTTAAGAGCACTTACGGGAGGGCCTGCGCCGAGGCGGCACGCGCACTTGGCCGCTCCTGTCCTCGGGAGATTCTGCCCCGGCTGGTTAAGTTGCTTGAGAGCACCGGCTCAGTTTCGTGTGACCCGTGTCAGACGGCCGCCGCAAAGGCAATCGGCAGAACTGGCTATAAAAGCGCTTCTGACAAACTCATTGATTCGCTTGATGACTGGTCTGGCGGGGTGCGCCAGGCATGCGTGATAGCTCTGGGCGGGTTGAAGGAGGAGCGCGCGGTTGAGCCGCTGATTGAAGCTCTCGCAAACGACAAAAACGATAATGTGCGGGAGGCGGCGGTGGAGGCGCTTGAGGAGATAACGGGCGAGAACTTCGGGTGGAACTGGCAGCGGTGGCGCAGGTGGCTGGAAGAACAAGAGAATGCAGGGGATAGGCAATAGTGAATAGCCAATAGGGAGGTAAGGAAGAATCTTAGTGCGCTATTCCCTAACCCCTATTCCCTATTGGCTGGCATGAAGTGCCCTTATGGGAAGCGCAGTTTTTTTTGGCCGTGCTTGCTGCGGTTGCGTTTGGGGCGGCGCTTCATGCGCTTCCATCTTCTCTGCCGTCTGTTGACTGCCATAGTGGTGCTCCCGGCGCCTCGCGCCAGCTCTATTGTTCGACTTTCTCTATTGCATCCGCAGGTTGAAACCTGCGGCTTTGACCTTGCTATTCTTCCTCGCTTTCGTCGGAAAGCACTTCCTGCGAATGGTTCTCACCGTCGTAGGTGAGGATAATGTGTTTCTTGCCTACGTAGGTGTCGATACTGACCGGGCGCGTCCATACCTCAAACAGGTTCTCGAGAGTATCCTGGGCGTGGTCCAGGCGCAGCCCAATCCCCATGAAGCGGTGCTTGAGCAGCAGCTCGCCCCTGTTCTTGTAGTTGGCATCGTAGACATCGATGAACGGCTCGCCCGCGTTGGTGAGCATGAAGAGCAGTTTCTGTTTTACTTTCTGGTGGTCGCGGTCGAGTATGACGTACTGGTTTGTGTTCGGGTCGTAGCCGTAGACGAAAAGCGCCTGGTCGTCGCAGAATTCCTGGTCGAGGAACTCGTCGATGAAGGTCACATCGTTGTGAATCCGGCGGACCTCGAAAATCTTGTCCCGGCCCAGGTTGAGCTTGCGGTCCCACTTACGGCGCTCATCCATGTCGTCGCATTCATCATACTCCTTGCCGAACCTGCCCCTGTTCCAGCGGCCTTCGATGTACCTGAAGAGCTCAACCCCGACTTTATAGGGGTTTATCACTCCAGGGCGGGCGCCGAGCGTGCCGGCGTGGTGGTCGGCGTAGTCAATCAATTCGGCATCGGTGCACAGGTCACGGGTCATCATGGTCGAGTGCCAGTAAACCGCCCAGCCCTCGTTCATAATTTTTGTCTGGCGCTGGGGTGCGAAGTAGTATGCTTCCTCCCGAATCATGGAGAGTACGTTGCGCTTCCATGGCGGCAGCGGCGCGTTCTCAATCAGGAACAGCAGCACATCCCTCTCAGGCTCGCAGGGGTATTGAATCTGTTTTCGCACCTTCTCGGCATAAGCCTCTTCCTGCTGCTCAATGAACTCTTTCGGGTTGACAAATGTCTCCATATAGTCTTTTGCGCGAAATCGGGTAATGTGGTGCTCAGGGCGCCCGGACGGTTCCCCCTCTCTCTCGTGGCGCTGGATGAACGCGGAATGCGAGTCAATCAGGTTCTCCAGCGACAGGCATATATCAACGAAATTCTCAACCTCTTCCACGCCGTGCATATCCATGTACTCGGCAATCCTCGTGCCGTGGTTGGCCATCTCGTCAATCATCTTCCGGTTGGTCCTGGAGAACCAGTAGTTATTCTTGAAGAAGTCGCAGTGGCCGTAAACGTGGGCCATTACAATCTTGTGGTCGGTCATGCCGTTGGAGGAGAGGAGGTACGCGTAGCATGGGTCGTTGTTTATCACCATTTCGTATATTTTGGACAGGCCATAGGAGTAGGATTTCTTTATCTGCTCGTACTCCATGCCGAAGCGCCAGTGCGAGTACCGGCTGGGAAAGCCGGAGTAAGCCGCGACCATGTTCACCTCGTCATAGTTGAGGACTTCGAATATCACCTGGTAGAAGTCCAGACCGTACGAAGCTGCCATGTCGCGTATCCTGTATTTCAAATCGATGAGTTCGCGCGGGAACAGCAGCGGCATTTACCTGCCCTTTCCAAGGAAATCCTTTATGGAGTCGTAAATGGCGTCATGGTCCTTTATCTCGGATGTTACGAGCTGCTCGTCTTCCCCGAGTTCTTCCCTCAGGTCTTTTATGAACTGTCCGGAGCCGTAGGCGCTTTTCACCTGTCCGTAGCAGAAGATATTCGAGGCGGGCAGGAGCTTGTCCTTGAGCAGCCCTATGCACTTCTTGGTGTCCTCTCCTCCCCAGTTATCGCCATCGGAGAAATGGAACAGGTATATGTTGTATTCCATGGGGTCGTACTCGCGTTCAATCATCTCGGTGCATACGGAGTAGGCGGAGCTTATCTTCGTCCCGCCGCCTTCGCGCAGGTGAAAGAAAGTTTCGCGGTCAACCGCCTGTGCAACGGCGTCGTGTGCGATGTAGCGAGTCTCGATGTCTTTATAGTGGTGCTTCAGCCAGGCATCAATCCAGAAGGCTTCTATGCGCACAATCTCCTTCTGCTCGCCACCCATGGAGCCCGATACATCCATCATATATATAATCACCGCATGCGATTCAGGCAGGTAGTCAACTTTCCAGGAGCGGTACCGCTTGTCCTCGCGAATCGGGACTATAATGGGGCATTTCGGGTTATACAGCCCGGCGCATATCTGGCGCTTGAGTGCCTCCTTGTAGGTACGCTTGAAGTGGCGCAGGGACTCAGGTCCGCTTCGCGAAATCCCGGTGTACTCCGTCTTGAGCGTCGTTATCTGCTTCTTGCCGCGCGGCTCTATCTTGGGCAGCTCCAGCTCCTCGCCCAGTATCTCGGCAAGCTCATCTATCGTGACATCAACCTCGAGAATATGCCGTCCCGGCTGGTCGCCCGCCTGGCCCTCGCCGCCGACGGGGTCGCCCGCGTTACCTTCGCCCTGCCCAACACCGCCTGTCTGTTGCTGTCCGTAGCGGAACCGCGGCAGGTCAATCTGGGGAAGCGGAATAGATATAATCTTCTTGCCCTTGCGGCCGATAAGCTCGCCGCTCGATATGTACTTGCGCAGATTCTTCTTTATCCGCCCGCGTACTATCTTGCGGAATCGCGCGTGGTCTTTCTCTATCCGCTTGACCATTAGCCGTTTACCGCAGGCTATTCAGTTCAACCTGCTGCCTTTCCTTCCATTTATTCACCGCTGCTCGTCAGGGGCATTCCTACCGCCTGACTCTTGTGCTCGTTCTACTTATAACTACAAGAGATTTCCCTACTCCAATTTTGTCAATCTTTGAGATAAACGATTTGAATCTTCTCGCGAGTTGGTTAAACGTCATCCCTCCTTGCTAACTTCCAAAGTTTCATATCAGACGACCCGGCCAGCTTTGCCTTTTTCACATCCAGCAGGTCGT
>DAOVDS010000154.1 GCA_030669415.1 bacterium | reverse complement strand
GCGGGGCGAAGTGCGTGTTCTCCCATTCAGTGTACCAGTCTACCCCGGCGCCCTTCATTGGCTCGCCGAAGAGGTAGCGCCCGGAGATTTCGCCATCAATACGTTCGCCGAAGAAATAGTGCTTTTCGCCCGGAGTAATCTTGACCTCGAACTCGGCGGCGCGGTATTCCTCGACCTGGAAATGGCCGAGCGTCTTTTCTTTCGCGCCCTTTAGTGCCACCTCGACACTGTACCACCCGAGGTGAGCGTTCGCGGGCAGTGTGACATCCAGGCTGAAAGTGCCATAGTCTGAAAGCGCAAGCGACCGGTGACACAGCTCCTCGTCCCACGAGGATATTACTCTGACCTGCATTTCCCTCTCACGCGCCAGCCCGCACCTCTTTTGAATTTTGAATTTCGAATTTCGAATTTCCAAACTGGAGATGCTTCTGAGTATCCCCTTTATGTGGACCGTGTCGCCCGGGCGATAGAGCTGCCTGTCGGTGAAAATCTGTCCCGACACGCGTTGTGAAACCGGGTCGAAGTCGCAGTTGAGGTTGAGCCGCCATAGCTCCACGGGGTTCTCGTTGAGAAAGGCATAGGACCAGTCATCCGAGCTGCGGGCCACGACGTAACAGGGCTGCTCCTTGAAAGATTCGGTTCCCGGTGCTTTTGCAGTGCCATCACAACGTGTTTTTCCGCGCCAGAGCACGTTACCTTTCGTGCCTACAAGCTTGATTGCAACTCCTGCAAGCGGCCTGGCGGTGGAAATCGATGTAGCCCAGAAGAGGAGATTGCTCTTTGACACCTTGGCTGTCAGGGCGATGTCAGTCACCTTGATAAGGGCGCGCTTGACGATATTCTTCCTGCTGGAAGTGCCGCTTACAGTCAGGAGGAAGACCCCGCCTTCATTCCCGGTCGCATCAAGTCCGATTTCCACCGGTACGGTACACGGCTTGTTGCGTTCGCCCTTGAGCTTGACAGGCTTTACCGTCCCACTGTCGGCAAGGCATTCGTAGGGAAACAGCTTGCCCCACTTCGAGGCTGACCGAAGGAGCTTGTCGAGCATCTTTTCGGGTATGCGTACCACCCGTGCCGCGGCGTTGTCGATATTTACGAATGTGACTGGAAGGCGGCGGGGGCCTTTTCTTTCGATGTAACCGCACGAGCGCCGCAGCAGTATCTCCGGCTTCAGCTCCGGCATGGTAAACTCGATGGTTCTTGTCTGGCCGAGCCGGTTGCCGAAGCGGTCGCAGAGCCTGGAGTCCAGTACCAGCGTGTACTTGCGACCAGGAAGGAAGCTGCCGGTAAGCGCAACCTCGTTATCGCAGCAGTCGCTGTAGATGGAGGTTATAACCACTTTGGGGCAGAACATGGCGTGCTTCTTGAACTCGTCCTGAGAGACGGGTGTGGCGAACTTCACCTCCACCCTGCACGCCTGTCTCAGGTGGGAGCGTCCCTGGACACTTTTCAGCGCGGGCTCGGGACAGACATGGATGTGCCTGCTCCAGTCCTCAATCATGGTGAGCGGGCCTTCGTTGCCCCGCAGGCCTTTGCCTATGACCCATTTCCACTTCGAGTCGTGCGCAAGCTCCTCAACTGTTTGAAGAAGAACTGTTTTCTTGTCACTTCGATAGTGCTTCCTTTCCTTTTTCTTCAGGCGCCTGACGATAAAGGGTGGGCCCACCTCACCGTCGCGGGTGAGAAGTCGTGCGTGGCGCCTGACCTCTTCCAGCGGGACTGGCTGGTCGAACTCGACAACAACGGACCCGCGGCGGTCATCAAAGCGGGAATCGCCCAGCAGCTCCGTGCTGCGCTCCACCTCCGGAGACGCAGTCGAGAAATGCCATGCATAATCCCGCCCCAGCTCGGCGCCATCAATGCTCGTGGTGCCGGCAGGCACGACTGCCCTGAACTCCGTGGCAAGCGGCAGCGGCTTCTCAGGAACAAACAACAGCACTGCGCGACCGGCCCAGATGTAGTTCCCTGAAATATCGGGCGCAATCTTCAGTGGAGTATCCTTCAGTACTCTGCCCACCTGCCGGCTCCCGACAAGCGCCCGGTTGAATATGACCTTTATCCTGCTGGTGGTCGAAGTGTCACCACCGGAAGGTTCAGCCGACAGTATGGCGAAAGGCTCTTCCGCGGCCGCCTGCTGCGTCATCTCTCGCGGCGGGGGAAAAGCGCATGAGTCTGCATCCGCGGTGGTGGCGCATACGGTCCGCCCGGTTTCCTCCGTGCCGAGATTGAAGGCAAGGCAAAGGCCCAGAGCGAGCGCGGTTGCAACAAAAGCAAAGTAAGGATAGGGGGAGAGCTTCTTCACGAAGTGCTCCTTTCTGAGTGCTGGCACGTGTGGCGCGGCTGTGCCGGGGCATTCAAAAGCTACGTGGCCTGTGAAACGGCGTTTGAAGTGAGTGGCTTGTATCTCTTTTGTCGAGGTGCAGCGACCATCCCTTCATCGATGTTTATCGGCATTTGTGCCAGGCTTCATCTGTCAAAAGACGGGATCTTTGGACAATCTGTCGGCTTGTCTGAGAGGTTCCGGGATACGGTACTTGCGGCAGCAGGAAAGCACGAGTTCGACAGCCTGCTCGAAGCCCACGCGGTGTCCCGGGGAGACGTACAGCGGCTTCACCCTGTCCCGACTTCTGACCACGGCAACGAGAATGCTGTACGAACTTGCTCACTGCATTTTGACATTCAATGTAATCCTGCGCGACGTTGATTTGGGCTTGCTTGTCTTTTTCAGAAGGGCGTTACCAATACGTTCAAGTGTGGATGGGTTTATCTTCTTCTGAGAGAAGTCAAACCTGATTTCACCGGGTTTAGTAATATCCATTGAGAAATTACCAGTTGCCTCATTCTCCCATGTTTGAGCAACCGCCCCATCGGTGTTATAAACCTTCACACTGCTTATGGCTGAAAGCATGTCTACTTCTTTGTCGGCAGCCTTCGTCCCTGTCTTTTTTGAGCGCCAATTTCCGTATATTGCACAAGGTACATCTGTAATAGACAGGCTCAGCATTCTGGTTTCACCAGGTGGAACTTCTATTCTACGGGTGAAACCTTCGTGCTTCGCCTTATGCTCGACCTTATTTTTGGTGACGAAGTAGACGGTTCCCCCAACTCCTACTAAAAACACTACAATTGCTAAGAATACCACAAATGGTTTAGAGACCTTGCCAGCGTTTCTCATATATTTACTCCTTTTACACAAACCTTCACTTCCACCACAATCATACCATCTGCGCGGCAAGGTGTCAAGCCACAAAACACGCCTGAAAAACACGCCTGAGAGCGCCAGAATCGGCGTCTACGGGGCGGGAAGGGCGGGAGCCTGGAACGTCTCGTCTCCTATCTCTGGGCGAAAAAAAGCAGATTATAGCACTTCACGTTTGTATGTAACTACTGAAGTTGGCTGCTGTTTAGTTCCCTCTCCCCTGGGGGGAGAGGGTTAGGGTGAGGGGGCCTTCTGCTCACCCTCCCCTCAATCCCCTCCCCTCAAGGGAGGGGAAGTCTGTAACAGGTTACACTCATTCGAGAAGTGCTATAAACAAACACAGGGCAGAGGTCATGTCAACCTCTGCCCTGTGTGGTGCGGGAAAGGAGTTTGAAGTAACTGTCTTCCCTATTTGCCCATCTTCGAATCACGGGGCGTATGCTTGCCCCGGTTGGCCCTTGCGTACCTGTAGTAAATCTCGAGCGTCAAGGCGCCAATGGCGGTGGCGTACACGCGGCCTCCCACTGCGCCCCACTTGCCGACCGGGTCCCAGGAGCCGTCGGCGCAGCCGCCCATGCGCTGGGTGTCAAGCAGCGCCTTCTTCATCGCGGTGTTCCACTTGTGCCAGTTCTGGCCGCCGTACTGGAACATGGCGTAGGTTGCGTAGTACCAGTAGTACATGTCAACCTTGTCGTTCTTGGGCTTGTTCCAGTTGGGCAGGCTGCTCATCAGGATATCAACACCCTTGAGAACCTTGGCATCCTGGCGCTTCTGCCCGCTCAGTATGCGGCAGAGAACGGAAACCGCAGTCATGGTCGGCAGCTTCGCATGGTGCTCGTTCACGCCGCGGATGACCGAGCCGTCGTCGCCCGGCTTCATGTAGCCGCACTTGCCGGCCGTGTTGGTCGCGCGGTCGAACCAGTTGATGGCGCCGTTGAACATGGACTTGTCAACGCTCAGGCCCGCGGTCTTGGCCGCCTTAAGCGCCAGCACCATCCAGCCCGTGACCGAGGTGTCGCAGCGTCCTGTTCCGGCTTCGTATTTCCAGCCGAGGCCCTTGACCTGCGCCTTGCGGATATAATCGAGGGCTTTCTGCGCGGGGGTCTTGAGGCGGTAGTCGCGCGTGACTGCGTACGCCTCGCACAGTGCCATGGTGCCGATTGCGTGGTTGTAGACCCACGACTCGCTCGTCCTCGGGCCGAATGTGCCATCATCCTGCTGCCGGGCGACGAGCCAGTCGAGCCCGCGCTTGACTGTCTTCTTGAACATGCCGACGCGGTGCGTCTGCCCGTTGCCCAAAAAGGCAAGCAGGGAAAGGCCGGTTACTGCCACATCGTAGTGCGAGGTGCCCTGGCCGTCGCAGGCCGCGCCCTTGCTCTTGTCGCAGTTTTTCTGGAAGCCATCCTGGTCCCACTGGCCGTTCTTGTTCTGGTGGAAGTGCAGCCATCGCAGTGCGGCAGTGACTGCCGACTCAGTGCCGGGCGAGCCGCCCTCGCGTGCAAGCGAGCCCTTACCCCAGCGCTGCCCGTAGGCGCCTGCGCGCCCGCCGCCGATACCGTAGGCGTCAACGCAGCTTGTGGAGTCGAGGCTCTTGTTGGACAACCGGTCGAAGGAAGTGCCGTGCGGTATGTCCTTGGTAATCTCGACCTCCTCTTCGAGAATGATGATGGGCTTTTCCACCATTTGCCCTCCAGCCCCGAGTCCTACAGCGGGTGTCCCGCAGGTGCCCATCCCCCGGGCTTTCGCAGGCGGCATTCCGGTCGGGCCGAAAACGCCCTCGCGGCTGACGCCGTCAGGCATTTCAACCGGCACAGCCACTTTCTTTGTCGGACCGTCTTCGGTCTTGAACCTGCGCTCCACCGCGACGAAGCTGGTGTACTGCGTCATTATGTGGTGCTCGAGCGCCACCTTGATGATTTCCTCCTTCGTCTCCAGTGTCGGCGTGCGCGTCTGGTGGCTGATTAGGTCCTGGTCCATGAGGCTGTCCACCTTGGCACGCGCCCACATTGAGCCGAGCACCTCGTTGGTGTCCTCGACTTCGGGCAGTGTTACCTGCAGCCTCTGCTCGTACGGCTTGCCGCCCAGGAACCCTTTTAGAATGACGGTGCCTTTGCCCGCCCTGGTGTATCTGGCGTGGAAGTAGAGCGGCTTCTGCGCCCACAGGTCGTGGACCTGCCCGGGGAGAACCTCCTGGACCTCGATGCCCTCGAACTGCAGCCTTATGTCAGTAAGGACAGGCGTCGAGATGCGCTCGTAGAACTTCCTGGCAACCTCTTCGCCCGGCGAGTTGAGCAGGATGTACTCGACCTCGCCGCCGCCCAGCTTCGCCATGTTGTCGAGCAGGAACCGGTTGACCGAGTTGCCCGTGCCGAACGGGAACCAGCGGGAGTTGCCGCGCAGGTTCTTCACAAGGCCCAGGACGTGGAAGTCGTTGCCTATGTAGCCGTCCGTCATGAAAGTCACGATGCGCAGGCGGTTCTCGGGTGCGGGGCTCTCGCACGCCTTCCTGACCGCCGGCGCCATGTATGTGCCGCCGTTGCCGTAGAGGGTCGAGATATACCTCTTGGCCTCGGCAAGCATCTGCGCCGACTTCTTTCTCGGAGCCGCGAAAAGCGTCTCCACCTGGCTGCTGAAGGAGATGATATTGAACGTGTCATCCTCATTCATCTTGTCGAGGATGTAGTTCATCGCCTCTTTCGCCTTGCCAATCGGCAGGCCGCTCTGCGAGCCGGAGCGGTCAATCACGAAAATCATCTCTTTGGGCGCAATCTGCTCCGGGGCGGGCTTCTTCGGCGGCACCAGCACGAGTGTAAGGTAGCCGTGCCTGCCCTTCTTGTGGACGAGGTGCCCGCTTTCCACCTTGCTGCTCGCGACCGAGTATTCGAGCACGAAATCCTTGTTGGGAATAGTCTTCTTGTTTTCGAGCGATACCGTGGCCACGCTTTTCCCGACCCGCTCAATCTCAACCCTGTGGAGCTTCGACTTGATATCGACTATCGGAACGCCGGCGCACAGCTTGACTGTAATGTCTATGTCGTGACCCGCGCGGGTCATGGGCGGTGTCACCGGCGGCGAGATTTTCGATGCATCCGGGACTTCCGTCGTGTCGGGCGACCAGCCGGTGCCCTCGTGGCTCACCGGCCCGCCGGGGTTGAACCGCGGGCCCACTACCATTGGGAAGGAGAAGGTGAACTTGCCATCTTCGTATGGCAGCATCTCGACGTACTTGATAGTGATGTCAATCTGCTCGCCGGGCCGGATATTCGCCACCGACTGCGTGAATATGTTGGGCCGCTCCTGGTCCAGAAGCGATGCAACGTGCCCGGCCGCCTTCGCCTGGCGGTAGATTCTGCGCGCCTCGTCGCGGCGCTTGATGACCCCCTCGATGGTGCGCTCGCCCACCTTCATGAGCATCGCATCCACCGCGCCATTGCTGCTCAGGGGGAATGTGTAAATCGCCTCTATCTTCTCCGTAAAGGGGTTGTGGAATCTCTGCTTGACAGTCACCCTCGCGACGAAACCGGAAATCTCCGTGCTTACGCTGGTGTGGCGAAGCGGGCACGTGCCCAGCGGCTTGCCCCTGGGGTCTATGGCGTTCAGCACGCCGCCCGTCGAGGTTCCCGCGTAGACGGCTGTCTCTTCAATCTCCACGCCGAGCATCTGCATTCCCAGCAGTACCGCAAGCAGCGCGCACGCCGCCACCAGGCGCATGCGGTACACCATCCGATAGATTCGTGAACGCCTCAACTGTCTGCGTGCCATCTCGAGTATCTCCCTGTCTGTCCCACCGCAGGGTTCGATTGTCTCAAACTGCCTCAGAAGCTTTTCAAGTTCTCTATCCTCAATCACTTCTCACCTCCACCGCACGCGCTAAGCCCGTGGGGGTGGTACTGCCTGCCACGAAAACAGTACCACCCCGGTTAAAGCAAGCGGCTCTTGCGGCCGCAAGCAGACGGAAATAGCGTGCGCTTGAGAAATTGGGTATGGTTCACTTGACGAAGCGCGAATGTAACATAAACAGTATGTCATTGCGAGCGGCGGCCCCGCAGGGGCTTTTTCAAGAGTGGCTACGCCACCGCCGCGTGGCAATCTCATCCTTCCAACTTGATGAGATTGCTTCGTCGTCCGCCGTACGGCGGACTCCTCGCAATGACAATAAAGTGCCACCCGCATTTGAACCATGCCAGAAATTGCAGGTTTATTTTGTCCGTTCATTTTTATCTCTCCTGCGTCTGCAGGGCTGACTTTATCCTGGCGAGGGCCAGCCGGTAGCGGGTAGCGACCGTCCCCTGCGGCTGCCCCGTCGTCTCGGCTACCTGGGCGAAAGTGAGCCCGCTGAAAACCTTCAGAACAAGCACCTCGCGCTGCTCACGGGGCAACTGCGCGATAATCCCGTTGAGGAGCTGCGCCTCCTCGTGTCTTGCCGCTTCGTGCACCGGGCCGGCAGTCTTGAGCACTGCGAACTCGGGCAGCTCGGCTTGCCGGTATTTCCTGCTTTTGAGCCGGTTGATGCAGTAGTTGCGGCATGCTGCAAACAGGAATGCGGAGATATTGGCTGCCTGTGAGAACGCGCGGGTGTTTGAAATGAGCTTTGCGAAGACCTCGTGCATCGCGTCCTGCGCTTCCGGGACACCCTTGAGAAGCGAGTAGGCGTAGATGTAGAGTTTGCGCCTGTATCTCGCGTAGAGGGTTTCAAATGCCTTATCGCTGCCGTGTACGTATGCTTCCATCAGTTCGTGGTCCGATAAGTGTTCCATGGCAGTTTCCGTTTCCGTCCGCCTGTATGACATCTCAGGTGTCAGGATTTATCTCTCAAAATCAGAAAGAAGAATACAGAATACAGTAGACAGAATGCGGGGGGAAAAAAGGATGCGCAAAGCGCAACAATTTCCATTCTGTATCCTGTATCCTTACGTTCTTCATTCTATTTCTGTATTCTGCATCCCTATCCCCCTTGCTTACACACCATCAATAATAGGATGGAAGGGCAGGGCGCGTCAAATCAGGCTGTGATGCCAGTTGTTCGGGAGTTCATCGGCGGGGATGATTAATGAAACCATGGATACTCACTGAATAAACGCGGAATGAACCTGACTTCATCGCACTGTCCATGACGCTAAAAAAGAGGCAGGTGCTTTGTGTGGTCTTTCTTGCGCTTTGCTTTTGGCGCTTTTTTAAAAGTCATATTGACGTGTTTTGACGGGGGACATTTGATGCCTTTTCCACTCAGCAGTTCTGCAACAGTAACAAGCTGCAATCGTGGATATTTCTTTTTCCAGCCCGGCGAGTGGTAAAGCCCCGCTTCCGCAGCTTCTTTTCTCATAGGCTTCGTAGGTTCATTGAAAGTAATAAACACTCCAATTGCAGCATTTTCCCTTTCAATCACCCCGCGCAAATCGCGCACCTGTGATACTGTGACGTTCCCGGCCTTCACGGAGAAAATAATCTGCTTTGTTTCGGCGTCCTCTGACTCGTCGTGAAAATAAAGCCGACCATCAATCCCCTTGTCTGCGCCTTTCTTCTGCTCCGCAGGGCGCGCACCCACCAAACCCAAGGCCCACCACTGGAACTGATACGGGTCTTGTTTTGCGAGAGCTTCCGCGTCAGGAATCGAAACTGGTTCACCGACAACCTTATATTGCTCTTTTCCTTCATAGGCTGATGTTAGCCTGTGCTTGATAAGCGCAATTGCCAAATATGTGATGTCAATCCCCATCCACTGCCGGTTCAACCTCTCGGCTACTGACACGGTAGTCCCGCAGCCGCAGAATGGATCAAGTACAACGTCACCTTCGTTGCTGCTTGAAACAATAATTCTTTCAAGAAGCGCCTCGGGCTTCTGCGTTGGATAACCCAAGCGCTCTTTCGCGCTTGCATTGATGTGTTGAAGTGGCCAAACATCACCTACCCGTTTTCCTCTTTCATCCAAGTACACTTTATAAGGTTTCTTTCCCATCCGTTTTTGCCATCGGAACCAGAGTCCTTGTTCATCTTGCTTGTAATGTGAATCTTTCTTGCCCGATGTTTCTGCGTATGGCTCTCGCTGCTCATTAAAAGTCCACTTAGATGTTTTAGTGTACCAAAAGATGATATCATGGAGTCGCTGAAGGCGATTACTTGCTGCTGTGTAACGCCGATAATACCAAACAATTTCATTCTGAAAATGACTTCCGCCAAATATGGCATCCATGAGCATTTTTAGATAATGGCTTGCCGTCGGGTCGCAATGAAGGTAGATTGTGCCGGTTGGTTTCAGGACCCGATTTAATTCAACCAGCCGGGGAGCCATCATGGACAGGTAAGCCAGCATGTCACTGGGGCCGAGAAATCTTCTGAACCCCTGCAGTGCCTGCGATACTTTATCCGGCCCGCATTCCACCATCTCTGCGTACGATTCAACTGCAGCTTCGTCCCAAATCCAGGTGTCTTCGAAAGCTTTTATCTGTGACTTAGAATTTGAACCGTTCTTCTCAGCAAAAAGCACGTTGTAGTCCTGGTTGCTCTTAAAAGGCGGGTCAAGGTAAATCAGGTCTGCGGACTCGTCTTTGATATAGCGCCGCAGGATATCGAGGTTGTCGCCATAGTATAGAAGGTTCTTCGACATGGTTGCCGTCCAATTTCAGCCTTGCCAATAACATCATTAGATTATACTTGTTATCTGAAGTCAAGCGCAACCCGGAATTTTCATCGCCGAGGTGCAGATGTGTCGATAAAGGGATTGGCAGACCATGCCATAGTAGTTTGCGCCGCTAAATGGTGTTTC
>DAOVDS010000187.1 GCA_030669415.1 bacterium | reverse complement strand
CCGTTTAGTACTGCGCGGACGTCGTTGTAGATAGTCTGCCGGGGCACTTCGAGTATTTCGGCAATCTCGCCCGCCGTGATGCCCCGCACTAACAGCGAGGTGACTTTCCGGCGCCGCTGAAATACCTTCGTCCTCGGATAAGTCATGACCAACCCCTTTCTGAAGAAATCCAAATTCCAAATGACAAACTGTGATTTGACCACGGACACAGCGCGGCGTTGGGCCGCAACCAAAGAAACAGGAACCACAGATTGCACAGATTACACCGATTTTCTTAATTGCAGAACTGCCGGACGCGGTCATTGCGAGCGGCGCAGCTTGCTGCGCGTGTTTTCCTCCTTTCTGTAAAGACGTTGTTTAGCCACGGAGGCACGGAGGACACGGAGAAGAATTATTCCAAAGCCGCGGTCTTCATGGCCGCGGAAAGATTGCGTTTCTTCCACTTTCCCCACCGATAAACGGTGGGGCTTTGGAATTTTCTCTGTGCTCTCTGCGTTCTCCGGTAAGAAAAACTCCTTTCTGAAAAAGTAGCGAGTAACCAGTAGCCAGCAGGCCTGATTATACAACGTGGTTTAATAAATGTAAAGGGTAATCTGCCGAAAGTGCGAAAAAGGCGAAAAAACTTGACCAGGCGGAAGGGTGGCGCTCTGCGGGATGTTGTTATTCATCCTTATTACCCTAAGCGAAGATAGGGTCATTTTGGGCTCATTTTCAGGAATTTCCTTATGCGCATTGTGATGTGCTGATGTAGTATCATTGGAAGCACACGCATGGGGAATCGCCAAGCGAATCTGGAGTTGTTGAGCCTGACCGACACTGGTGAAGGGACAACGACCTCTGCGCTTGGGAGGTGCCGGGGAATGTCTATAGGTAAATACAGAATCGCGGCAGTTGCAGTGCTTTTGTCTGCGGCTTCCCTGCTGACGCTTTACTTTCATGTATTACTCGAAACAGGTACTGTAGTTTCCCACACATTCTATGTTCCAATTGTCCTGGCAGCCGTCTGGTGGAAAAGAAAAGGTCTGGTGGTGGCCTTCTTTTCAGCAGCCTTTCTGATTTTCAGCAACATTTTCCTCAGGCCGGATGTGGCAACTGTCAACGACTATTTTCGCGCCTGCCTGCTTGTGGCTGTCGCCCTTGTGGCTGTTGTCTTGAGTGAGCACATTGCCAAGCGGGCGCAGAAGGCGTTGCGCGAGAGCGAGGGGCGGTTCCGGTCGTTGGTCGAGAGCACCAGCGACTGGATATGGGAGGTAGATGAGAGTGGCGTCTATACATACGCCAGTCCCAAGGTCAAGGAGCTGCTGGGATATGAGCCGGAGGAAATCATCGGCAAGACACCGTTTGACCTGATGCCTGCGGATGAGGCGAAGCGGGTCGCGGCGGAGTTTCGGGCTGTCATGGATGCCCGCAAAGACTTCGACAGGTTGGAGAACACGAACCTGCACAAGGAGGGGTATCCGGTAGTGCTTGAGACCAGCGGTGTGCCTATCTTCGACAATAAAGGGAATTTCCGGGGTTACCGGGGCATTGACCGCGACATCACGGAGCGCAAGAAGGCGCAGGAGCAGCTTGAGATTCTTAACGCTGAGCTTAAGCGGCACACGCGGGAGTTGGAGCAGTCGAACAGGGATCTGGAGCAGTTCGCCCACGTGGCCTCGCACGACCTGCAGGAGCCGCTGCGGGTCGTGGCGAGCTTCACGCAGTTGCTGGAGAGGCGCTGCAAGGATAATCTCGACTCTGATGTCAGGGAGTACATGGACTACATTGTGGATGGCGCAACGAGGATGCAGCAGTTGATAAACGACCTGCTGGTTTTCTCACGCGTAAGGGCGCGGGGGAGACCTCTGGAGCCGGCCGACTGCAACGCCGTTCTCGGGCAGGCAATAGCCAACCTGGGTAGAGCTATCCAAGAAAACCAGGCTGTTATCACGAACGACGAGCTGCCTACTGTCAGGGTTGATGCTTCACAGATTGCCCGCTTGTTCCAGAACCTGATTGGCAACGCCATCAAGTTCCGCAGCGGGGAGAATCCGTGTGTCCATGTCTCGGCGAAGAAAGAGGGAGACCAGTGGGTCTTTTCCGTGCGCGACAACGGCATCGGGATAGAGTCGCAGTACCACGAGCGCATTTTCGAGATTTTCCGGCGCCTGCACGGCAGGGAGGAGTATCCCGGCACAGGGATAGGGCTTGCGCTTTGCAGGAGGATAGCGGAGCGCCACGATGGCAGGATATGGGTGGAGTCGCAGGAGGGGAAGGGGTCAACGTTCTGTTTCACGCTGCCGGTTGACGGGGGAGTGGAAGAATGAGCAAGAATGCCTCAGGCAAGCTGGTTGAGATTCTGCTGGTTGAGGATAATCCGGCGGATGCCCGTCTTATTCGGGAGGCCCTCGCGGAGATGGCGGAGGTGTCTTTCAATCTCGAGTGCGCCGGGACGCTCTCGGAGGGCCTGTCGCGCCTCGGTGAGGGAGGGGTGGACCTGGTGCTTCTTGACCTCGGGCTGCCGGACAGTGACGGCATTGAGACGCTGACCAGGGTTCGCACCGAGATGCCCGCGGTACCGATTGTCGTGCTGACAGGGCTGCAGAATGACGCCGGCGGCGTTGAGGCGATAAGGCAGGGCGCCCAGGACTACGTCAGGAAGGAGCGCGTGGATGGGCGGGTGCTGGCGCGCTCGATTCGCTACGCTGTGGAGCGCAAGAAGGCGCAGCGCAGGCTCGAGGCCTACCAGACGCGGCTTCGCTCGCTGGCTTCCGAGCTCGCCGTGGCGCAGGAGAGGGAGCGCCGGCGCATTGCGATAGAGCTGCACGACCGCATCGGGCAGACGCTTGTCTTCGCCAAGATGAAGCTGGGGGAGCTGCAGGCGTGCATCCCTGCGGGGGCCGAGGACAAGCTGTCCGGCATGCAGGGGCTGCTTGACGGGATGATTGGCGAGATAAGGTCACTGACTTTCGAGCTCAGTCCGCCGGTGCTCTACGAGCTGGGCCTCGAGGCCGCCCTGGAGTGGCTTGCGGAGCGCATCGAGCAGCAGTATGGGTTAAAGGTGGAGCTGCACGATGACGGCCAGCCCAAGCCGCTGGGCAAGGACACGCGCGCCCTGCTTTTCCGGGCGGTTCAAGAGCTGCTGGTGAACGTGGCCAGGCACGCGCATGCCGGCGAGGCGCGGGTATCGATTTGGAGGGAGAGCGATTTCATCCGCATAGAGGTCCAGGACAACGGGAAGGGGTTCTTGAGCGACGAAGTCCTCTCGTGTGCGGGCGAGCGGGACCTGTTCGGCCTTTTCAGCATACAGGAACGAGCGGCCGAGCTCGGGGGCGAGCTGAAAATCAAATCCAGTCCGGGCGAGGGAACGCAGGCTGTCCTGACAATCCCGGTGACGCGCACCTGGCGGGCCAAGAGGAGAGAATAGCATGACTATAGGCGTTCTACTGGTTGACGACCACAAGGTGGTGCGGCAGGGCCTGCGCCACCTGATTGAGAAGGAAGAGGACATGGATGTGCTGGCGGAGGCCCCTGATGGCAGGAGCGCGGTGAAGCTGGCGGGGGAAGTCTCGCCCGATGTGGTCATAATGGACCTTGCCATGCCGGAGCTCAACGGGACCGAGGCGGCGCGCCAGATTCTCGCCAGGGACCCCGGCGTCAAGATTCTCGCCCTGTCGATGCACTCTGACCGCAGATACGTAACGCGAACGCTCAAGGCGGGGGTATCAGGCTACCTGGTGAAGGAGTGCGCATTCGAGGAGCTGGCGCGTGCCATCCGCGCCGTGGTTGCCGGCCAGGTCTACCTGAGCCCGAGCATAGCCAACATTGCAGTCGAGGACTATGTAAACGATTCTGCGAAGAGAGCCCCCTCGTGCGCCGCCGTACTGACCAGCAGGGAGCGCGAGGTGGTTCAGCTTCTGGCCGAAGGCAAGACCACGAGGCAGGCGGCCCGGTGCCTGCACCTGAGCCCCAAGACGATAGAGGCACACCGCAGGCGCGTCATGAGCAAGCTGGGCGCGGAGAGCCTGGCCGACCTCATAAGGTACGCATTCCGCGAAGGCCTGGCGGCGCTTGAAACCTGAGCGCGGGCCGGCAGCATCAGCCGCAGACGGCTACTCATCCTTGTTCTCTTCGTGCCAGGCTTTTCACTTGTCGCAGTCGGTGCCGAAGTTCTATTATGCAGCTTGCAGAGTGACGATTATTGTGGTAATGTTCTGTCAGGAGGGCTTTCAGAGGAGAGGAAAATGATGAAACTCATACTAACTGTCGCGACTGTCATTGCTATTGGTGCAATCATCCTGGTCATTGCTCTCAGAGACGACAGTACCAGTCACGGCACAGCAAAAAATAAGGATAAGACAGAGCTTGTTCGTCAATGGGAGAAGATAAGGGACTTCGAAGAAGCGCAGCCACCGGATGAAAAGAAGCCGGAAGCAGACGAGTCCGAAAAGAAGCAGCGTACCAGCAGCGCAAGACCGGTATTCCCTCCCATTGAGCTTAGCCCCATTGGCTTTGAGAAGTACTGGGAGTGCCACCTCAGAGACCGGGAAATAACCGGCATGTGGCTTATTGGCGGGGGCATCTACGCCGAGACGAAAGGCCACTGGCTCTACAAGATTGATGCGAAGAGCGGCTACGTACTGTGGGTCTATGATGTCGAGGCCGGCATCAAGGCAGCGCCCTTCGTCTACAAGTACGATAATTCCGGGAAATCAGCGTTGGGAAAATATAATGAGCTTTTCGTGCTTGCGAAAGGGACAGTCCACTGCCTTGACGAAGAGGAAGGGTTCAGGCTCTGGAGCCACAAGCTGCGCCACGCACCGTCAAGCCCCGTGTTCGCCTCGGCCTCTTACTTCTACTACGGCTCCGGTGACGACAGGCTGCGCGCGGTTGACAAGGAAAGCAAGACAATCACGTGGGACCTCGTCGCCGGGGGCGACATTGTAGCCGGCGGTGCCCAGAAAGGGCCGGATATATTCTTCGCCTCCGAGGACGGCAGAGTCTATTGTGCGAATGCCGCGCTCGGTGTCATCAAGTGGACATTCACCGCGAAAGATGCATTCAGCGCGGCCCCGTGCCTCTACAAGGGCCGCCTCTACATCGGCTGCCGCGACAAGAACCTCTATGCACTTCACGCAGACAACGGGATTCTTGACTGGAGCTTCACCTGCGAGGCACAGGTGGTTGATACGCCTGTCGCTGTTGACCAGACTGTCTTCTGCAGGGATAAGAGCAATTCGTTCTTCGCTGTGAGCCGCAAGACGGGCGAGGAGAAGTGGCGCCTGCGCGACGGCACACAGCTTCTTCTGCTGGGAAGGAAGAATGCATACGTCCTGACCGGGGAGAAGCAGATTGCGGCTGTTGAGAATGAGACCGGGAAGGTCCTGTGGAAGAAGCCTTTCAATGATGCAGATTTTTTCCTCACAAACCCCGCAGACTCAACTGCCGTCAGGAAGGGCGTCGCCGATTACCTCATCTTATGCGGCTATATGAACGCCTGGTTCTTCTGCATTCGAGAAAAAGACCCCAACTAATCTTCGCGGCAGGTGGGGGTAGCGCGGCGTGGTGGCTACGTTGACCGGTTCAACGCGGGAAAAGGCTGCTGTGCTGCTACTCGGGATTGGGGCTGTGCTTGCGCGCCACTAATCTGCAAATCAGCGAGCCCGCAATAGTCAGCGCCACAAACACGACTGCGTAGCTGACCCACCGGCCAAGCAAGCTGAACAGCGGCCTGGTTGAGATGTACATATACCGCCAGAAAGCAGGCATTTCCCCGGGCTTGGCGTATTCAAGTGCCACGCTGTTTGCCATCGACGTCAATATGATGAAGTAGAATGTAAGGATTACTGATACAGTAATAATCAGGAAAAACTTGCCGCTCTTATCTGGCGAGTCCGGTTTCTCCCATGTCATAAAGAAGATAAGTCCGGGCCAAAAGAACAGGAGGCAGAGGATAACCAGGGCTTTTTCGTACGGTTCCAAACCTTGCCTCAGGTCGAACATCCTCACCTTCCAGGCTGCCGCCAGTACGAGAAAGTGGGCTCAAGCCGGGGACGCCTATTTATCCTTGTTCTCTTCGTGCCAGGCTTTCCATTTGTCGTGGTCTATGCCGAAATCCTGACCTGTTATCTTCTCCAGCGCTTTGGCCGCGTTGAAGCGCACGACAATATCCTTGCCCTTGAGCAGGTCAACAAGGGCGCCGACGGCAGGCTTGCCTATCTTCGCCAGCCCCTCTGAGGCAGACTGGCGAATCCTCTCATCCTTTTCCTGCAGGGATTTCAGGAAGGCATCAAGCGCCCGCCCGTCGCCTATCGCAGCCAGTGCCTGCACGGCAAGCAGGCGCACCTCCTTGTCGTTGTCTCTCAGGACCCCAATGAGCGCTTCCACCGCCGGCTTGCCCATCTCGCCCAGTGATTGCGAGGCGGCTGCGCGCACATCCTTTTCCTTGTCTTTCAATGCCTTTACAAGCGGCTCTATCACCTTCTTGCTGCCGGTCTTCCCCAGCAGTCCCGCAGCGTAGGCGCGGGTTTCCATCTCTTCGTCCTTGAGCCCTTCGAGAACGGTACTGAGCGCCTCTTCACCGCCGGTCAGGGACATAACTGCGAAGGCGGCCGCTATCCGCACCGACCTGTTCTTGTCACCCTTCCATATCTTCTTGAGCGTCTCGACGGCGCGCTTGGCGCCCAGGCTCGCAAGCGCCTCGATTGCCGCGCGGCAGACTTCCGGGCGCTCATCCTTGAGCACCTTCATCAAGGGCTCCACCGCCCGCTCGTCGCCAATGCGTGCCAGTGTCTGAGCTGCAGTAATACAGGCAGTCTTGTTTTCGTCCTTCAGAGCCGAGATGAGAAAGTCAGTCCCGGGCTTTCCCATTTTCGCCAGTTCTTCAGCAGTAGATTCGCGGACCTTCTTGTCCTCACCCCCCAGTTTCTGAATCAGCTCCTGCCGTTTTATTAGCAGTTCGAGTTCCAGTTCTTTTTCCCTTGCAAGCCGCTTCAGCCGTTCTTCTTCCGCTTTCTTCCTTGCCAACTCTTCCTGAGCTCTCTTCTCCTGCTCTTCCGGGCTGTCCTGAGCCGCTGCCTGATACACAAGCAGAAGGCCAAACAGGATGACTGCGGCTATCATTACTGTCTTCATTTCCAGTCTCCTTGAACAGAGCGGTGGGTCAGCACCCGAATGAATACATTATGACGCATGCAGCGAGTCGAAGCAAGAGCCAATCCGCATCTGAGAATCCTGCCCCGCCATGGTGGACGAGAAATGCGGGATGCATTTTGAACGGCGATTCTGGCGCGGTGTGCCATTTTGGCGCAATACGTGTCTTGTGTGCGCATGGCCGCACAGCTTTGGCAACAACATAACATCCTGCCATGACGTGAGTTGTGGCTTGCCTGGGCTGCGGCCGCGGGATTGGCACACAGATTGCATTTGTCTATGGCGGATTGGCGAAACCCATTGATGAAAGGAGGCAGGTCATGGCGATAATGAGGTACAGGGGCTGGGACCCCTTCAAGGAGATGGCGAAACTGTTCGACTGGAAGCCGGCGAAGATGTTCGGCTGGGAAGGCCAGGAGCTGCGGTTCCCCGCGCTTGATGTCGAGGACATGGGCGAGACCCTGGTCGTCAAGGCGGAGATACCGGGCGTGAACCCGGAGGAGATGGAAGTCGAGCTCCACGGCGACCAGTTGCTGATTCGCGGCGAGAAGAGGGAAGAGAAGGAAGAGCACGACAGGGAGAAGAAGTACTATTACAAGGAACGCTCCTTCGGCTCTTTCTCGCGCTCGGTGTCGCTGGGCGTGGAGCTCGACCCCGAAGATGTCCAGGCCGAGTACAGGGATGGCGTGCTTATCGTGACGCTCCGAAAGGCCGCATCCAAGAAGGCCAGAAAGATTGACATAAAGCGATAAGCGCACGAGTGGAGGAAAATGCGACAACTATTTAGCCGCGTGCTTGACTCGCGCGGGCAGTAATTCCAAAGCCCCGCCTCTCTGAGGCGGGGTTAATCCAGTACCGGAAGCACCACGCTCACGAGGCGTGGCGAAAGTCTTTGCAGCACCGGGCATTTTTCGCAAGTGCCCGGTGCGCTGCATGGAGGTGTCGTTATGATAGAGCTGGAAGAATTCCAGAAGGCTGTGCTCGAAACGCTCGCGGAGCTGATTGCGTTCCAGATACGGCTGTTCTGCAAACTACCGCTGCTTACTCTTTCAGCAGACGAGGCGCGGGAAATAATGGACGAGGTTCGCCAGTTCGATAAACGTCACGACAAGCTGCAAGACATGCTCATGTCTTTTGGGAAGGAGCGTCTGCAATGATTGAGGAAAAGCTTTTTCAAAGACTGATTCTTCACGCACTCGCTCACCTGATAGCGTGTCAGACAAGGGTGCTGAGCAAAGCCAGGTTTCAGGCTGACTCAAGCGAGGAGGCTGAAGACATCGGTAAAGAGGTTACGCAACTCGAAAAACGCTACGATACACTCTACGGGA
>DAOVDS010000049.1 GCA_030669415.1 bacterium | reverse complement strand
CCGACGAAGCTGCGCAGGGTGGAAGACCTTAACAGTCTTCTCGAAATCTCGGCAGCCATGAACTCGGAGAAGGACCTGGGCTCGCTGCTTGCGCTTATCGTGAATGAAACGACCAAGGTTCTCCACGGCGAGCGTACGACGCTCTACCTGTATGACCACGATACCGAGCAGTTGTGGTCGCTAATCGCGCAGGGCGAGGGTGTCGGCGAGATTCGTCTCGACCTGGGCCAGGGGCTTGCCGGCTACGTGGGCAAGACGAAGGAGTCGATTAAGATTGATGATGCCTACTCCGATTCGCGCTTCAACAAGGAGGTGGACAGGAAGACGGGTTTCACAACGCGCAACATGCTGGTGGTGCCGCTTCTTAACCTCAAGGACGAGGTGGTGGGCGTCATGCAGGTGATGAACAAGAAGGGCGACGAATCGTTCTCGGAGCTGGACATGGAGCTTCTGCACGCGCTTGCGACGCACGCCGCGGTGGCGATAGAGAAGCAGAACCTCTACGAAGAGAATGAGAAGTTTTTCCGCTCGATAGTGAAGGTTCTCGCGGCGGCGGTTGATGCGCGCGACCCGGTAACTGCGGGCCATTCGGAGCGCGTGGCGAAGTTCTCGGTCAACATGGCACGGGCGCTGGGCTATTCCGGCGATGCGCTGCGGCTTGTCGAGTACGCCGCCCACCTGCACGACGTGGGCAAAATCGGCGTGCCTGACGCGGTCTTGAACAAGCCGGGCAGGCTTGAACCCGAGGAGTTCGAGAAGATGAAGAGCCACGCGACGCGGACCTGCGACATACTCTCGGAGGCGTACTTCCCCCGCGGCATGCGCGACATCCCGGAGGTCGCGGGCAGCCACCACGAGAAGCTCGACGGCTCCGGCTATCCCAAGGGGCTATCAGGCGAGCAGCTCGGCCAGGTTAGCCGTCTCATGGCTATTGCGGACATTTACGATGCGCTGGTGGCGCAGGACAGGCCGTACAAGCCCGCCATGCCGCGAATGAAGGCGTTTGCGATACTGCGCGAGGATGCGTCGAAAGGGCGCCTTGACAGCGAACTTGTGGAACTGTTCATCCGTGAGAAGCTCTATGAGATTGACTGATTTATTTATCACCACACAAGCACGGAGAACTCAGAGATAAAAGTGTAAGCAATGGAGATAAGGGGATAACCGGAGCGCTCATGTCCATTTTTTGTGACAGGCAAGTGGAAAAGTCCAGATGCCAGAAGAGATGTCATTGCGAGCCCGCCGGAAGGCGGGCGTGGCAATCTTATCCTCACAGGTTGATGAGATTGCTTCGTCACTTCGTTCCTCGCAATGACAGATTCACTCTTTCTGGACATGAGCGAACCGGAGATATGGGGATTAAGAACAAAAATATTTTTTCTTTCTTCTCTCCATATCGCCTTTCTTTCTCTCCCTATCTCCTTTTCTTTTTCCTTTTCTCCGTGCTCTCTGTGTCTCTGTGGTGCAAAACAGTTGGTGCGCAGGAGGAGCCGGCCGGGGGCAGCGTGAACCCGGCGGTTGTGTCGCGTCTTGTCGGGAAGCTCAACTCGCGGTTCTACGATGACCGCCGGGCAGCGCGCGAGAAGCTCTCGGCAATGGGCCCCGCGGCGATGGCGCCGCTTGTCGAGGCGCTCAAGAGCGATGTCGCGGGCGTGCGTTCGGGCGCCGTGCTGATACTTGGCCGCTTGAAGGTCAAGGAGACACTGCCTGAGCTTATCAGGATGATGGATGACCCGTCGCTCGAGGTGCGGAAAATGGCGGTCGAGGCGCTGGCCCTGTTAGGCACCGAGGCTATCGATTCGCTCCGGGCGTATCTCGACAAGGCCGAGGGCAAGCGCAGGGAGCTAATAGAGGGGCTGCTGGGGCGCGCGCTGGAGGATGCGGTAAAGCAGTACCTCGAAAAGATGCAGGTGGCCCCCGGCAGGACCTACCTCTATTGTCCCGGCCCCATCGAGGAGCTCAAGAAGCTGGGGCCCGGCGTGCTCAAGGCGCTGGAGCGGCTGGCGAACTGGCAGCGCTACCCGCTGCTGAGCTACTATGCAATGAATGCGATGGGCGACCTCGGGGACGAGTCGGCCAGGGATTTCCTCAAGAAGAAGATTGAAGAATCCAAGGCGATGGGCCACATGGTGTACCGGGCGGGCGCTTCAATGGCGCTGTCGAAGCTGGGCGAGCCGTCGCACGCGCTCGGGATAATCCGTGACATAAGGCTCGACGTGTACCCCACGGCCGGGCCGGGCAAGCATTCGTCGCTTGGCGCCACCTACCTGGAGATTGGGCGCCTCGACGAGGCCGAGAAGGAGTTCGAGGAGGCCAGGAAGCTGCAGCCCGGCGAGGTGTCCTACACGTTCAGGCTCGGCTGCGTCCACGGTGCCAAAGGGGATGCCAAGAAGGCCATTCCCTACCTCAAGGAGGCGGTTGAAAAAGATTTCGTGAAAGCCTCGTCGCTGCAGAGAATTGGCTACTTCAAGAAAATCCGCGAAACCGAGGAGTGGAAGAAGTTTATTGAAGAGGCGCTGAAGAAGGAAAAGGCCGAGCCTTCGAAGGAAGACGAGGAAAAGAACAAGGCGAAGACGAAATGAGGTACGAGGAACCGGTATACAGGCCGCCTTCGGAGGCGGGGAGCCTGCTTATCCAGGCGACGATTGGCTGCCCGCACAACAAGTGCACTTTCTGCGGCATGTACAAGGGCAAGAAGTTCCGCATCCGCAAGGTGGAGGAGATAAAGGAGGACCTGCGGGCTGCGCGGGACTTCTACGGCGCCGACAGTGTGCGGACAGTGTTCTTCCCTGACGGCAACACGATAATCATGCGCACCTCCCGGCTTGTTGAGATTTTCAACTACACCCGCGAACTCTTCCCGGAGATCGAGAGAATCACCTCTTACGGCTCGGCGAAGTTCATTATCCTCAAAAGCCCCGAAGAGTGGAAGCAGCTTTACGAGGCGGGCCTGAGCAGGATTCACGCCGGGATAGAGACGGGCGATGCGGCCCTTCTTGAGAAGCTCAGGAAAGGGGCGACGCCTGAGCAGATGGTCGATGCGGGCCGGCGTGTCAAGGATGCGGGACTGGAGCTTTCGGAGTACATACTCGTGGGTATTGGCAGCCGGGAGCGCACGCGCGAGCACGCGCTCGGGAGCGCGAAGGTGCTCAACGCGATTGACCCCGATTTTATCAGGCTTCGCACCTGGGTGCCGGTGCCTGCGGCCCCCCTCTACGAGGACTACAAGAGCGGTAAGTTCGAGATGCTGGACCCATACGAGGCGCTCAAGGAAACGAGACTCCTCCTGGAGAACCTGGAGGTCAGCTCCTGGTTCCTGAGCGACCACGTGTCCAACTTCGCGAACCTCAACGGGAAGCTGCCCGGCGCGAAGGAGAAGCTTCTCGCGCAGATTGACCAGGCGCTCGAGCTTCCACGCGAGAGTTTCCGCGAAGGCATTATCAACCATCTTTAGGAGAACGTGTTGTCCAGGAAGATGCTTGACCTCAGGCGGCAGCGTGAGCAGGTGGTGCTTGTGGGGGTCGAACTGCCGGGCCGCAGGCACCGCGGCAGGCTCCTGGGGGAGCTGGCGCGGCTTGTGGATACGGCAGGCGGCGACGTTGCGGGTGAGATATGCCAGCGGCGCGCCCGTGTGGACCCCACCTACTACATTGGAACGGGCAAGGCCCGGGAGCTGCAGGAGCTCTGCGAGCGGGTCGAGCCGGACCTGGTTGTCTTCGACAACGACCTTACCGGGGCGCAGGTGCGCAACCTGGAGAGGCTTGTCAAGGTGCACGTCATAGACCGCTCGGAGCTTATACTCGATATCTTCGTCAAGCACGCGAGGACTGCGCAGGCGAAGCTGCAGGTCGAGCTGGCGCAGTTCGAGTACGAGCTACCGCGGCTCAAGCGGATGTGGACGCACCTGTCGCGCTTCGAGGGCGGCATCGGCACGAGGGGGCCGGGCGAGAAGCAGCTTGAGGAAGACAAGCGTGTCATCCGCAACAGGATACACGCGCTCAAGCGCAAGCTTTCGCGAATCGAGAAGCACCGCGAGCGCGAGGTATCTTCCCGCAGGGAGGAGTTCACTGTATCCCTGGTTGGCTACACGAACGCGGGCAAGTCCACGCTGCTCAACAAGCTCACCGGTACGCGCGTGGCAACTGACAACCAGCTCTTTGTGACGCTCGACACGAAGACGGCGCTGTGGGACCTCGGCGGCACGAAAGTACTGCTCTCAGACACCGTGGGGTTCATACGTAACATCCCGCATCACCTGATTGCCTCCTTTCACGCCACGCTTGAAGAGGTGACGGAGGCTGATTTGCTTCTTCACGTGGTGGATGCGTCGGACCTGGAAGCGGAATACATGGTCGAGGCGGTGGGGAAGGTGCTTGACGAGATGGACTGCGCCTCCAGGTCGGCAATCCTCGTTCTGAACAAGATTGACGCTCTAACCGACCCGGTCGAGCTTACGATACTGTCGAAGACTCAGGCCCGGTCGGTCGCGACGAGCGCACTGACGGGGCAGGGGTTGGATGAGCTGGCGCAGGCGGTGCTTCAGGAAGCGCAGTCGCGCTGGGATGAAGGCACGGCGGAGTTCCCGGCCGGGAACGGGAAGCTCCTCGGGCTCCTTTGTGACAGGGGCGACGTAATCTCGCGCAGCTACAGCGGCGAGAATGTCAGGCTGCATCTGCGCCTGCCCGTCAGGGAGGCTGCAAGGCTCAAGGCGCAGGCCGGTGTCAGGTGGGAGCCTAAACTGGATTTCAAAGTTCAAAATCCAAATGCCAAATGAAGCTCAAAATCCAAATTTCAAATATTTGGCATTGGGGCTTTGGCAATTAACAAGGTGGTTTCGGGTTTCGGGTTTCGAGTTCCTTTCCCGCAACCCGGAACTCGTAACTGCTCTTTCGGGAGGTGCGCAAGTGATTAAGTACTTGTCTAACAAACGTATCACCCGCGGCAAGCTGGCGGCCTTGTACGAGTCTGTCAGGTGGCTGCATTTCAGGATGCCGGAGAAGCTCCAGGAAGCTTACAGCAACTCCGACTTCGTCGTCACTGCGTGGGACGGGGAGCGCCTTGTGGGTGCAGGCAGGGCCGTAACCGACGGCGCTTTCAACGCCTTTTTCCCCGATATCGCCGTTCATCCCGGTTATCACGGCAAGGGTGTCGGCCGTGAGATTGTCGCCAGGTTGCTGAAGCGCTGTGAGGCTTTTTACAACGTTACGGCAGTGGCTGAAGACGAGATAGCGGAGAACTTCTTCAGGAAATGCGGGCTTACCGATGAGAGAAAGGCATTCCGCAAGATGACGCCAATCACCTGACCGTCTCAGGAAGCGCGTGTCCCATTTTGCGAGCAGCTACTTGCCGGAATCCTGCTCCTTCTTCTCGGACGGGGGCAGTTGCTTCATCAGTTCCCCGACCGCCGCTTCAAGCTGCGGGTCGCGCCTGGTTAGCTGATCTTCGGGGGAGATGTCCACGAGTATGTCAGGCTTCACGCCGTAGTTTTCCAGATTGATGCCCTTCTTGGAGTAGTAACCCACCAGAGGCGTGCGGATGGTCGAGCCGTCTATCAGGCGGTAGGAGCCTGTGCCGATTACGCCTCCGCCGGTGGGCATGCCGACGAGTTTGCCCAAGCCGAGGTCTTTGAAGCCCTGTGGGAAGACCTCGGCATCGCTGAAGGAGCGCTCGTTCATGAGAACCACTTTCGGCCCGAAGAAGGCGTTTCCCGGGCGCCGGCCGGGGATGGAGCCGCGCGTAATCCGCTTGCTGTACATGCGCCGTTCAAGTATGTCAAGAAGCTGCCGGTCTATGAGCCCACCACCGTTGTTGCGAACATCAATAACAAGCCCTTCTTTGAGCCGGAACTCGATTATCTCCCTCTTGAAGCGCTCAAGCCATCGCCCTGACATCGAGGGGATGTGGGCGTAGGCGAGCCGCCCGCCTGAGAGCTTGTCCACCTGCTCGCGGTTGCTGTCCACCCACTCGTAGTACTCCAGGCTCATAATCGAACTGTAGCTCGAAAGTTTGACTGTACTTGTGCGCTTCTCCTTGCCTTCCGGCTCGGCGCTTACAACGATGTCAACCCGTTCATTGAGCGGGTGGTTGAGGATTTTCCAGTAGTTCTCGGGAACTTTTAGCCCCCTGCCGTCGATTGACAGGATATAATCGCCTTTCTTGATGTCCACCCATTCGCGGTCGGCGGGACCTTTCTTGTGGATGCGGCCCACCCGGTAGAGCCCCGACTCCGGGTCCGGCACAATCTCGAATCCCGGGTGCATCGTCGTGTAGCCGGAACTCCTGCTGCCGGTGTTGACGTAAAAGCCCATGTGTGAGGCGTTGAGCTCGCCGAGCATCTTGTTGACTATCGTGCCCAGCGCCTCTTTTTCGACCACCGACGGCAGCACCGCCGCGTACTTGTCGTGCACCGCCTTCCAGTCTACGCCGTGCATGTCGGCGTCGTAGAAGTAGTGCTTCATTGTGCGCCAGCACTCGTTGAATATCTGTGCGTACTCCGCGGCGCGGTCAATCTTGACGCGTACTTTGAATGAAACCTTCTTCGGCGAGCCGCCGGATTTCGACATGTGCATTAGCGAGCCGTTGGAGGTGTAGAAAAGCTCCTTTCCGTCCGGGCTGAACCGCAGGCCGCGGATGCTCTTGCCCGAGCCTATCTGCTTGAGCTTCTTGCCATCCTCGAGCACGCTGTAGATTATGTTGACGGAATCCTTCCC
This sequence comes from bacterium, assembly GCA_030669415.1. GTDB lineage: Bacteria > Planctomycetota > SKW154 > SKW154 > DAOVDS01 > DAOVDS01. The sequence continues at coordinate 11,166 of DAOVDS010000049.1, read as the reverse complement.
GCGGGTCTCACGTACCACAATGACGATACTCGACCCGTCCGGTGAGACGGCGAGACTGCGGATGCTGCCGGGGACCCTCACAATCTCCTTCATGCGTTTCTCAATGCCCTCGAAGTCAATCTTGATTTCGGCAGGCTTCTCTTCCTTTGCTGGTTCCTTTTTCTCTTCCGGTTTTTCGTCCTTCTTGCCTTCCTCAGGCTTGTCCTTTTCCGGTTTGTCCTTCTCAGGCGGCTGGGGCTTCTTCTCATCGTCGGGCTTCTTCTTCTCCTTCTCTTCTTTCTTCTTCCTGTCTTTAGCCTCGGGGTCATCAGGGTCGACCTCGTGGCTCTGAAGGTCAACGCAGAAGAGCGCCATGTCATAATCCGAGTTTATCTGGCCGAGGAAGTAGATTCTCTTCTTCGTGAAGTGGATGCTGTACTCCTCGTAGGGCATCCTCTCCAGAATCGGGTGCTCGACGGGCGCTTCGTCGGTAGTTGAAATGATGTATGTGTCGCCCCAGAAGTCGCGGTTGTTCTTCACGTACGCGAGCCACCTGCCGTCCGGGGACCACCTGATATTTGACGGTCTGCTCGTCTCCGGCTTGATGATGAGCCGGCCCCTCTTATCCTCGACATTGTATATCCAGAGACTGTGGTCGCTCTCGACAACACTCAGATACTTCCCGTCGGGAGACCAGTCCAGTTCCCTCTTTCTGGTCTGGGTGTCGGTCAACTGCTGCAGACCGGTCCCGTCTGCATTGACAATATGGACCTGCTCCTCGCCCGACACGTCAGACACAAACGCCACTCTCTTCGCTTCGGGGTCGTAGACTACGTAGCGGTCCCGATAGGGACTGTCAGTCAACTGGATGGCGCGGCCCTTGTCCACCGGCACGGTGAATATCTCGCCGTGTACGGAAAAGACGGCTCGCTTGCCATCCCTGGAAATATCGTAGTCATCCACCGTGGTGTACTTCTTGTACTCGACGGGGTTCTCCAGGTAGTCTGTGCGCAGCTTCAGCTCGATAACGGAATACTTCCCGCTTCTGAGGTCGAGCTTCCAGAGGTCGAAGTCCCTCTCGTAAACAATGAACTTGCCATCGGGGGAGAGCGACGGGTACTGTGCCCCCTCTCCCTTGTGTGTGGTGACCTGGCTCGCCTCGCCGCCGGCGCGGGGTATCTTCCACAGGTTGAAGGTCCCGTCGCGGTCGCTTACGAAGTACACGTTATCCCCCGCAATCATCGGGGAGCCGTCATGCCCGTCGAAATCGGTGAGCCGGGTGAACTTCTTCTCCTCGGTGTCGAACAGCCAGACATCGGCGTTGTTGGAGCCCCGGTACCCCTTGCGCGAGTAGCGGGGGTAATGCCGGTTGAGCGCTATATGGCGGGCGCTCTTGTCGAAGCTGGCGTTGTATGCCGTGCCGCAGGGAATTCGCTCCGGGAGCCGGGCTTCGAGCGAGACCTTGTAGAGACTGCTTCGGAACTTGCGGTCCCGGCGCGAGCGAAACACGATGTACTTCGAGTCGGGCGTCCAGGTAAGGACGGAATCGCTCGCCGAATGGAAGGTAAGCCTCCTGGGCCTGCCGCCCTCGACAGGCATGACATAGACATCCCAGCTCCCGCTGCGGTCGCTGGAAAACGCAATCCACTTCCCATCCGGGCTGAACTTCGGGTAGGTGTCAAGCGCCTCATGCGCCGTGAGCGGCCGCGGGATTCCCTCGCTCTCCTTCAGCAGCCATATCTCGCCGAGATAGCAGAATGCGAGCTTGCCATCGTGGTAGTCGGGGAACCTCACGAACTTTGTCTGGTCCGCCCGCAGCTCGCCTGCGACAAGCATCAGTACGAGAATGAATACGACAAGTCCCGCTTGTTTCATAACAACCCTCCGCTGTCTCTAAAAGGCAGGTTTGAAGACTAAGAGTCTATCTCAAAACCTCGCGTGCCCGCGTTGCGAGCGCCAGGGGTCTGGATGCAAGGAGCAACGACGAAATCGTATCAGTAGATACCTTGAGGAGGCGCGACGCCCCAGACAGGCCCCTGCCGGCGCAACCCGCAAGGGCTGGGCCGATAACCGTCGCATCGCGGCGTCGCTCGTTCTCAGGGTGTTTCTCAACACGACTTCGTCCTCGCTCCTTGCGCTGCTCGGTTCTCGGCCCAGCGCGGCCGCGTGAGGTTTCGAGATAGACTCTAAATCCCAACAGGATAGCGCGACGACAGGTCTCATGCCGCAATGCGCGCATCCATTATAGTCCAAAGCAACGGAAAAGTTAACCTCTTTTCGTCCCTCACGCGGCTCATTAGTGAACCAGGAGCCTCGGTGGCGCCATGAGACCGCAAGGCGCTGCCCCTGCTGCAAAGACCTCGCCTCCAGCCTTGTCATAGTCTATAAGTAGGTGCCGGGGACCCAACACGAGCGCAGTTCAATTTTGTCCCCAGATTTCTCACGCGTATCTTTAGAAACACTGCAAATCTCAGCAGGGAAACACGTCTAATGTTATGCAATGCTTCAAGTAGTTGGCAGTATGGCAAAGGAGGACGAGATGGTTCGACTGATACCCCTTGGAATCGTAGTAATGCTGCTAAGTTTCCTTGCTGCGTGCTGTAGCACCCACACATTCACCCGTGAGGGCGGTATCTCTATCGAAAAGAAAGGCAGTTCGCTGAAAGTGACAGCAAGGGATGCCGAGCCCTCCGAGGTACTCAATTGTATCGCTGAAGCGATGGGCTGGGAACTGGATATTCAACACAGGGGAAAATGGAAAATCACCTACGATATGACTGAATTCTGTCCGGCAGAGGATGTGCTTTACAGGGTTGCGGATGAAGCAGCGCTTTGCGTTACCAGGGAAGGCAAAGGGAAGTACAAAATAGAATATGTCCCCAGAAAGGACGACAAATTGTCAGAGGAAGAACTGGCGAAGAAATACCGGACAACAATCAACCCCACCCAGCCTACTTCGGGCATCGAAAGGGGGTACTTTATCTATGAGGGACACTACATACCCCCTCCCTACGAGATAACAACCGGCAAAAACGAAGTTTTCATTAACGGGCTCGTTGTTAGCCGGAAACATAGTCCAAAAGCCAGAGGACCCGTCAGTGTGCCTGATGAGCAGAATATTACCACTATCGATGAACTTTACAGGGTTGTCCACCATAAATATGACCAGTGGAAATCCGCCCATGGCAAAAAGACCGCACTCAATAACCTCAGGGATTTCCTCAACAACAACCCTTACGTCCAGAAGAATGTTCTGAAGTTCGAGGTCGGGGACGATGAGACAGTTTGGTTCACTTTCAATAAGAAGGGCAAGTTTAACTGCTATTATGAAGAAGAAGTGCTCCTTGCGCCCTGGCGGGCCGCTCCGCTGTCCGATGAAAAAATCCAAGAAATTCTCTCCCAAAGAAAAGATAGACTAAGCAGACACCTGAAAGAAGGGGGACTGATAGCCTGCTCTCACGAAGGAGGCTTTTCCCACTTTGTGCCAGGACATAGAGCTCGGCAGTTCCTTGACAGGATTTGCGAGGTAATTGACAGCAACAATGAAACACCCCAGAAAGAGTACGCCCTCACCAAATTATTCGTTGTGCGGGAGTGGGCGAGGAGATTCCTCTACAACTTCGATACCGCCGTTTTCAAGAGAATGAATCCTGAAAGTGACAGCAATCATCAGGAATGAGAGGAATTACGTTCTCCTATTCCAATGGGAACGGATTGAGGAGTTTAAGCATGGTTACTCGAGTCATTGGACGCAGTTGTCTGTTTCTTGGTTGTGTGGTGCTGTTTATGGTTGCCTGTGGGTGTCGTCAGGAGAGAAACGAGACCCCGGAAAGCTTAGAGGCAGTTGATTTCCTGCCGTGCGAATTTGATATTGGAGACTGTGGCTATTCAGACTTCGAAGAAGCAGGTAAAGACCAGCATTACGAGGTAATCCCCCTCATGCAAGACACAGCTTCTGACGCCCCCCACATAACCGTAGTTGCGTTCAAGGGCGTATGCAAATACAGGGTAGGAGTCCTTTACATAGAAACTCACGGCGGGAAGAAAGGTTTTGTTGTCGAGGCTTTCGTCACAAGAGATGCCCGAGACGCGAGATACAATCTGTATGTTGATCCTGACGGCCCCTTCAGGTTTGGGGGGCTGATTTTCAGGACAGAAGCTGACCCTTATTATGTCATCTCGGTAAACGATAGATTCCTCCGCCGTTTCTTCAATAGTAAGAAGACTCTGGTAGTCAATAATTCCTGCCAGAGCTGGTACCTTGCAGATGACTTCAGGAATGCCAGGGATTCTCTGGGTTACAGACGGCCTGTTTCCCTGTGGCACGCCAAGATAGACATGGATAATTTCTGGGGTTGTATGGATGGGACCAAGCCGGATGGCAAAGAAGGGACGCACCGCCCGACTGAGCAGGCGCATGAATACGTGAAGATTCAGAGACCAGCCTCGGCTCTCGATTTTGACGCCGACAGCACGAAACGAACTGTCCTCGCGCCGCGGGTGGTCAGAGTGGAACCGGAAACATGCGTGTCAGCAGTACGTGAACGAGGAGGGGTGCAGTTCGACTGCACCATGAACACGTCAGTTGACCCTCGGAAAGTTGTGACGGCAGAAGGCGCGACGCTTGGTCGCCTTCGATGGGTTAGACGATACGGGATTGTTTTTGACGTAGCAGCCGTAGATCCGGGAGCTACAGAAGTGACATTCACAGTACATGCTCTTGAGGCTGTAAGTAGGAACAACGAAGCTTATCTTGATGGTAATATCGATCCTACTGGTACAAATGCTGTTGGCCCTAACAGGGACAACTATGTCTGGAAAGTCCCAGTGTGCATTCTCGAGCCAGACGTTTCCACTGACAAGGCGTCCTATCTGGATGGCGAGACTGTGACGATCACCGCAAAGGTTGTGGATAAGCAAGGAAAACCTGTTGAACGTGCAACTGTGAGGATGGTGATTACAACTGCGAACAGTAGCACAGTGACGGCCAGAGGGCTTACAGATTCAAATGGTGAAAAGAAGTTCACTTATCAAGTGAACATAGAGTCGCATGGGGAAGGCCGTTACAAGGTCGACCTGACTGCTACAAAGAGGGGATATCGATCTGGAAGGACTTCTTGCGAGTTCTGGGTTACAAGTGTGGCACCACCAACGCCTCCCAACCCCGACCCGTAATGAATGGGCTGGATGGGCGTCTATCCGGCAAAGGCGCCTAACTGGTATCCACAAATGGTGCTGAGCTTAGTTGTGGGTTCTCGCTTTCGTCCTTGATTTGTTGTTTAACCGCTCTATCCCGTTCCCGTAATCCTTCTCTGCGGTACTCTTCGCATCTGTGGTGAAGTGCGCTTACGTGCGCACAGACTCGACGAATGCGAGCCCTATGGCGGTGAATATCACGACAGGCAGCCATGCGGCCGCTATCGGCGATATCCGCCCGTCAGCCCCCATGTCGGCGAAGTAGAACGTCACCACGAAGAACGCGCTTGCCGCCGCTATGCAGACCGCCACGTTCAGAAGCAGCGCCTTGCGGCCGGTGCGCAGCGCGAACGGCACACCCAGCAGAAGAAGCACGAAGCATGCGAGCGGCGAGGCGATGCGCGAATGCAGCTTCACCCGCAGGTGCGGGAGGTACTTCTGGCGGTGGTACTGCGAGTTGAGCTGCGCGAAGGTCAGGTAGTTCACATCGCGGTCGGCGCTCTCGATATCGCTTGGCACAATGTCGGTCCTGAACAGGTACTCCGGGTAGGCGACGTAGGGGAGCCGCAGACCGCTCTTGCGGTCAAGCGCGACCTGCAGCCTGCCCGCCTCGTCATGCGTGTACATCCGTACCTTGTGCAGTACCCATCCCTTTCTGTCCCTGTCGAACTGCGCCGCTGTGGCGTGGAAGCTCCAGTGCTTGCTCCCGTTGGGGTAGAAGACGGTGACTACCATGTCTTCGGCTCGTTTGTCAGCCGGGAAGTACCTGGCGACCTTGAACACGTTTCCGCCCGTGTCGGAGAGGATAACTGAAGATACCGGCTTGTCCTTGCCCATGCGTCTTATCGTGTCGGCCTGCGCCGGAATCACCATCTCCTGCACGGCCGCCATGATGCCCGCCGCCAGGAGTGAGGCGACGATTATCGGCGAAAGCACCCGGTAGATGCTGACCCCGCTGGCTCGCAGCGCGAGAAGCTCGTTGCTCCTGTTCAGGCTGCTCAGCGTGAACATCGCAGCCATCAGGAATGTGCCGGGCGCAATCTGGCAGTAGGCCAGGGGGACGGCGGCGACGAGGTAGTCGCCCATGACCGTCAGGAACGGCCCCTTCGCGAGCAGGCGCTCGAGGTTGGAAAGAACATCAATCAGCACGAAAAGCCCGAGTATCGAGGCGGCGCATATCCCGTAGGACATGAGCAGGTGTCTGAGAACGTACCTGTCGATAATCTTCACAACCGGCACAGACTCCTCCGGCAAAAGCGCTCCGGGGCGCTACTTCTCGAACAGTTTCCAGAAAAGGAATATGCCCACGCACGCGGTCACAATGCTGCCGAGCCAGACCGCGAACCAGGGGTCCAGGCTGCCGCTTTCCGCGAACGACTCCGTTCCCATTCCCACGCCGAAATACGCCAGCATCACCGTCATGAGCGCCACGAAAGCAGGCACAAGCTTGACCCTGCTGCCCAGCAGGATGGGAATCGGGATGCCGACAAACAGGAACAGAAACGGCGTAAGGGCATCCGCAACCCGGCGGTGGATTTCGATACTTGTCTTACGCTTCAGATAAGTCTGCCTGGCGATTCTGCGGGAAATCCCGAGGCGCGCTTCTTCTGTTGGGGCGCCCGGGAGTGAAGCCTCCAGCGAGTCAATCTGTTCCTGCAGCTTCCGCGAGTGCTTGAGCAGCTCGAGGAGCGTAAGGAATGAAGGCCTGTCCTTCGTACGCTGGCGCATCGGCACGAATATCGAGTAGTTCTCCGAGACGAGCTCGCCGTAGGACACCTTGTCAGGGCTCCCGTAGAAGGTTATTCGCACATCCTTGAGGGTGATTATGATGTGCAGCTCATCGCGGCTCAGTCCCACGCGGCCCTCGCGGGCGATAATCTCAAACGGCAGCTTGGGGTCGTCGCGGGAAATCATCAGGCCCCGCAGCGTCCGGCCGTCATATTCCCTGCAGAACACGGTGTAGCGCGGCAGCTTGAAGAACTTGTTGCGCCCTTTCTGCAGCGTAAGAATCTCCCGGGCGAAAGACTTCAGCACGTTGCGCCTCGCGTAGTCGCATACCGGCAGGAGCCGGTCGTTGAAGAAGAACATCCCCGCCGAGAAGACAAGCCCCACAGTCAGAAGCGGCACGGCGATTGCCGCGAAGTGCACGCCGCACGCACGCAGTGCAAGTATCTCCCTGTCGGCGGCCAGCCTGCCCAGGGTGAATGTCACCCCCACAAGCAGCGATATCGGCAGGGTGTAGCGTATGACGTAGAGCGCAATGAACGGTGTGATTCTCAGAAACTGCGAAAGGTTAATGCCGCCGCCCGTCGCCCGGATGCTCGCCGCAATGAAGAAGATTGCCGTAAACACCATAAGCGCCAGCAGCGTGATGCGCAGCGTGTCCAGAACCACGTATTTCGATATTACCTTCAAACGCCCTCCCGGAGGGCTAAGCTCAGCAGCAGTACCCGCCCGCTATTCTCAGTTACGGCGAAGCGCCCGTCAAGCCTGCGTCCCAGCAGCCACGCAATCCTTCCGCCGGCGCACACGACCGCCTCGCGCCCCTTCTGTCGAAGCGGCACCTTCAGGTCAATCAGGAAGTCCGAGACTTTCTTCGTTCCATCAAGCCCCAGCGGCGCAAAGCGCTCGCCCGGCCTGAGCGATCGCACCACAAGCGCCGTACCGGCCGCGTGAGCATCCAGCGCTTCTTCAAGCGACGACTTCGATTCCCTGAAAGCCTCCAGGTCAAAATCACGCCTGTCCACAATCTCGGCAAAAACGGCGGCGTTCAACTGCTCAACCTGCGTAACACCCGGCACCTGCAGCTCAACTTCCCACTCACTGGGCGGCCCGGGAAACGAAAGCCTGGTCACAAGCAGCCTGTCATCCTGGAACTCCACGCTCGCGCCTGCGCCGGGTGTGAGCCTGCCTGAAGTCCTTCCCTCGCGCACCGCGTGCGCAATCGGCGTGAACCTCGCAGCCGTCAGCACGCCCGCAAGCCCCAGCGACTCGAACGCCCTCTTTACTATTCCATACAGCGAATAGCCCCCCGCGGTTCCAAGCCGGGTGAGGCTCAGCGTGACGCTGTTGTCCGAATTCCCAACCAGGGCCGCCGCGTACGCCTTGTCAATCTCGGCCTCGAGCAGCTCGGATGCCCCATGCGCCGACTGCGCCATTCGCGCAAGCGACGCTCGCACTGCGGGGCTGTAGTGCTCCTCGAGCAGTGGCAGCAGGTGCGCGCGCACCCGGTTCCTCAGGTACGAGGTGTCTGCGTTGGTCTCGTCCGTAAGGTAGCTCAGGTCCCTGCCTTTCAGGTAGGAGAGGATTTGGGCGCGGCTCACATCGAGCAGTGGCCGCAGCAGCGTTATCCCGCTTCCCGGCAGGATGGGCCTGAGCGGTTTTATGCCTGAGAGCCCGGCAATCCCCGTGCCGCGAAGGATTCTCATTAGCACAGTTTCCGCTTGGTCATCGAGGTTGTGGCCCGTGGCCACGAAACGCGCCCCCGCCGACCGGGCCGCCTCCTCGAGCAGGCGGTAGCGGACCTGGCGCGCGGCATCCTCAATGCACCTGCCCTCACGCGCGGCCGCCTCGCCGACATCTTCGCACCGGAGCGCAAAACCGACCCCGAGTGACTCGGCATGCCTGCGGGCAAACTCGGCATCCGAGCCTGAGCACGGCCTCAGGCAGTGGTCCACGTGGCAGGCGCTGAGCTTGAGTTCAAGCCGGCCGGAGCTGACCAGTCCGGCGAGAACTTCAAGCAGGCACAGCGAATCCGGTCCTCCCGAAAAGGCAACCACAACTCCGCTTCCCGCGGGAAGACTGTATTTCGACATGCTCTTGAACGCGCTGTCTGTAATTTTATTACTCATGCTGCCGGATTGTAGCATGCAGGTATTGATGCGTCAACTGAACCTTCAAGCCGCGGGCTTCAGCCCGCGGGTCAAAGCTTGAAGGAATGAATCTTTTTCCTTTACCCTTCAACATTAAACCTGTAACTTCTGACCAGGACAGGAGGCGACACATGTTTTGCGCAGACTTGATTCTAAATGATGTCAAAGTTTTCGACTACGGCAGGCCGCTTGTACCGGGCCAGGCTCTCGCCCTCAAGTTCGGCAAGATACTCGCAGTCGGCTCGAAGAGCGATATTGCCCCGCTGGCGGGCCCGGATACGCAAGTCATTGAGCTTGGCGGGCGCGTGCTGCTTCCCGGCTTCTGCGACTCGCACCTGCACCTAACATCCTTCGGGCAGAGTCTCAGGAGAATCAACCTCACCGGCGCAAAGACGCTTGAAGAAGCGCTCGAAAGAGTAAGGCAGAGCCTTTCGCGATTTGAGAGCGAGCCGTGGCTTCTCGGGCGCGGCTGGGACAAGAACCTCTGGGGCGAGAAATTCCCCGCCCGCGGCGACCTCGACTCCGTGGTCGCCGACAAACCTGCAGCCTTCTCAAGCAGGTGCGGCCATATCATGTGGGCCAATTCTGCCGCGCTCGCCGCCGCCGGAATCACAAGGGAAACACCCGGCCCGCCCGATGGCGAAATCGAGCGCGACGAGAACGGCGAGCCGACCGGCATACTCAAGGAAGGCGCACTTCAACTGATAAAAGATGCCAGGCCCAGACCCAGTGTCGCCGCCACCAGGGACGGCATACTTGAGGCCATCGGCGAGGCGCACAGGCTCGGCGTCACTTCGGTAGTTACCCTTGCCGAGAAGGCCGAGGTCAGCGCGCTCACCGAGCTGGAGCGCGAAGGAAAGCTCTCCCTGCGCGTGAGCGTGTACCTCGAGCACCCGCGGCATGCGCCTCTGGGCAGTATCGAGGAGCTGGGCTTGCGCCTGCCTCTTGCCGACGAGAGGCTCAGCATCTGCGGGCTCAAGCTCTACGCTGACGGCAGCCTCGGCGGGCAGACAGCCTACATGTTCGAGCCCTACGAAAATTCCGAAAGCTGCGGCATACCCGTCGTTCACGGCGAAGAGCTGACACAGGTAGTGCGCAGGGCAAGCGAGGCAAACGTCTCGTGCGCAATCCACGCAATCGGCGACCGCGCCGTATCGGACGCGCTCGATGCGTTCGAGGCTTCCCGCAAGATAAACCCCGACCTGCGCCACAGGCTCGAGCATGCCCAGCTTATCCGGGAACAGGACATCCCCCGTTTTTCTCCACTCGCCCGAAGCTCAATTATCGCAAGCATGCAGCCTGTCCACATCTACGGCGATATGGAAACCGCCGACAGGTACTGGGGCGAGCGGTGCAGGTACGCGTTTCCACTGCGCAGCCTGCTGGAATCCGGCGCGTGCGTGGCGCTTGGCACCGACTGCCCGATTGAAAGGCTCGACCCAATGCTCGGCCTGTTCGCCGCATGTGCGCGCGAACCCGAAGAGGGCGGCGAGCCGTGGTATCCCGAAGAGGCAATCGAGCTTGACACGGCCATCAACTGCTACAGCGCGCAAGGCGCCTACGCGACATACTCCGAAGACAGGCGCGGGACAATCGCGCCCGGCATGGATGCCGACCTCGTGGTTGTTCGGCCCGACTTCTTCGAGATGCCTTTGCGCGAACTGCTTTCAACAAAGGTCGAGCTTACACTCTTCGCCGGCCAGGTGGTGCACCAGGAGCTTTAGGAAGCCCCGGACTTCAGTCCGGGGGTCTTTGGCAAGTGACCCCCGCCTTGAGTGGAAAAAGAGGCGGGGCTTCAGAAACGGCCGGTAAAACTGTCGCGGACGCCCCGTGCCTGCGCGGCGAGAGGGAAAAGAAATGAAACTAAAAGCGAAAATTGCTTTCCTGCTCAGCGCGCTTCTCCTGCTGACTTGCGGATGCCTGCCCAGACAGTCGGGGAGCGACGCAGAAGTGCCGAAAATTACAACAACGCAAGACATGGCCCACAAGATGGTCCGTGAAGTTGTGAGCATTATGCATGCTGGAAGGTCCAAGAATGCTCCGCCACTCGCGCTTTCCTTCTGTCGCGCACTCGATGTTCCAAGCCCTGTCACCATCGAAGTAGTTACCGCTGAGATAG
>DAOVDS010000005.1 GCA_030669415.1 bacterium | reverse complement strand
AGCATGTACCCCTGCAGCGAGACAGGCTTGGCGGCGGTGTTCTGCATCGCCTCCTGCTTCTTGTCCTTCCCGTCGAACCTGTAGGGCCTGCGCACCGCCTGCTGCTTCTCGAAGTAGTCCTGAAGGTCCTCCAGCTTGGAGAAGCTGCCATCGGTGCGGCCCTCGTTTTCCGCAAGTCTTGCGAGGCGCTCATGCACAGCTTCCTCCGGCAGGGGCGGTATCTGTTCCGCCTCGGAGTTCTCCTTGATTTCGACCAGGGGATTCTCGATAAGCTCCTTCTGCACAAGCTCTCTCAGGTCTATCGCGGGAAGCTGGAGAATCTGGATAGACTGGATAATCTGGGGCGCCAGCTTGAGCCTCTGCTCGAGCCTCTGCCTCAGTATCAGGTCCATCCTCATGCCCATTGCGGACACAGCCATCTCCAGCGCAATTAGAACAGGATTTATCCGCCCCGCCTGACCTCCTCCGGCCAGAACGCGTTTCTTATCAGCTTGACCTGCGCGGCACCCTCCGCGGGCACCTCGACCGCCGCGAAGTCGAACCGCACCTCTACTTCCTCGAGACGCCTCGCCTTCATGTAGGTCAACGCCGCTCTCGTCACTCGCCGCTGCTTATCTCTCGTAAGCGCCTCCAGCGCGCTCCCGAAATCCGCCGACGCGTGCGACCTGACCTCGACGAAGCAAACCACCTCGCCCTCGAGCGCCACAATGTCAATCTCGCCCAGCGGCGTCGAGAAGTTCCGCTCGAGTATCTTGTAGCCGCACCCGCGCAGGTACCGCGCCGCCGCATCCTCGGCCGCCTTCCCGGAACTCCTGCGGCTCACTGCAAACCTCCAGCGTGCCAACTTCCCTCTACTATACTACAACCTCCAGCGGGGATGTCAACCGCAAAAGCCCGCCGGACCGCGTCTGCCGCGCCGGCGCACCGGTCAGTTCAAGTGCGTGACAAAGCGGATGAGCACGGATGTCCTCAGCACCAGCCTCATCAGAACCCCGAACGCACCGGTGAACATCAGGGTAGCCAGCACAACCAGGACTATCAGGAACCCGAAGACCCGCAGCAGCCGGAAGTACAGGCGTATCTCCCGGGGCAGCACGCTCTCCAGCACGTACGAGCCGTCAAGAGGCGGAACAGGCACCATGTTGAGAACTCCCAGCACCAGGTTCACCACGAAGAACGACTTGAGCACCTGTACCAGGCCAGCCCACAGCCAGGGCGCGGGAACGCCCTCCAGGACCGGCGCCTCCAGAAACCCAGAGAACCCCGTCACGCTCCCAGCCGGCCACGCAAGGCTTATTACAAGAGCGACAGCCACAAGCAGCGCAAGCGACACGGAAGCAAGCATGAAGTTGGCAGCCACTCCCGCGGTCGAGGCGAAAATCTTGTCACGCGGCTGGCGCCCGAAACGGCTCATGTTTATCGGCACAGGCTTGGCATACCCAAGCGCGATACCCGTCGTGAAGAACAGCAGCGCCGGAAGTATGAACGACCCGAAAAAGTCGAAATGCTTGAGCGGGTTCAGCGTCAGCCTGCCCGCCTTCTTGGCCGTGGAATCGCCGCACCAGTACGCGACAAGCCCGTGCGAAGACTCGTGCATAATCACCGAGAAAATAAGAACACCAAGCAGCGCAAACGGGACATACACCGGAAGCTTCGCCATTTGCCCCATCTCCACTGGCACGGCTGGCGCAGGCGGCCCGGCCCGGAAGTACGCCAGGCTCGAGAAGAGCGACGCAGCCGCGCCGATACCGGCCGCCATAACCGAGAACAGTATCAGCTTGAACCCCACCACACGCTCCAGCGACGGCCTGAACTTGCGTGCCCCCAGCGGCGCAAGAACAAGTACCGCAATCCCCGGCAGCAGCCCGTAAACCGGGAAGAACGACACAATACCGCCAAGCGCGAGAATGTAGGCGAAAGTACCCACCTCGGTGCGCGATTGCGATACAGGGTGCACATCGTAGGTTACCCTGCCCGTTTCGGGGTCAACCGTTCGCAGCGCGGAAAACTCGTGCTGTCCGCCGCCCGGGTTCGCGCCCGGGTCGCCCGCTTCCTCAAACAGCCTTTCCTGCTGGAGCGCGGCCCGGATACGGTCCGCCTTCCTGCGCCACTTGCGCACGATGTACACAACCGCATTGCCGCATAGCACAAGCGCCGCGATGCTCAGGTAGAAGACGGCATTCCAGAAAAACACTCTCAGCTCTTCCGTTTAAGAACTACCACTTCGGTCTCTTCAGGCAGTTGCCCGCCGGCTATGTCCAGAGAGTCCGCCTCTCTGACGTTTCTGAAGCGGCTCGAAAAACCGCCGACATCCGCTATCTCCAGCGAGAGGCCGGCAACCTTGTAGTGCATAGGCAGTATCACCTTCGGCTTGAGAACCTCCGCCACCTGCGCCGCCCCGGCCGCATCTATTGTATAAGTACCACCCACGGGGACCATCAGCACATCGACGCGGCCCAGCGGCGACGCCTGCTCGCCTGAAAGCTGGTGCCCCAGGTCGCCGAGGTGGCACACCCTCAGCCCCTCGGCCTCAATCACGTAGACAGTGTTCTCGCCCCGCTGGCTCCCCTGCGTCTCATCGTGGTACGTCGCCAGACCCGTTATCGCAAACAGCTCTTGGGTGAACTCGCCCGTGCCTGAAACCACCTTCGGGCTCCCGCCGACCTTGTCCACGGCGTTATGGTCGAAGTGCGAGTGGCTAACCGTAACCATATCCGCATCGACCGGGGGAAACTCCAGCCCTATTTTGTCGAACGGGTCAGTAATTAGTTTCGCCGCCCCGCTCTCAATCAGAAACGACGCGTGCCCAAGCCATGTTATGCGCATGTTGCCCTCCTCCCTCTAAGATACTATCAGACGCGGCACACTCCCCGCAACCCAAAACCAGATACGAAGAGGCGCGGCCCCGCCGCCTGCGGCGTGTCGATGGTTACAAAGCCGCGTCCGCCGTACGGCGGATTCAGCCCGCGGCAAATAGACCCGCGCAATGAATTGCGCGGCTTGCATTTCTCCCCACGCTTGCGCGTGGGGCTTCCTGAAATTATCCCCGATATGGATGCCAGCGGTGTTAGTCGTCCAGTATCTTGTCCCAGTGGTCGCCTTCTTCGCGGCAGTAGGGCTGGAGCTCGCCGAGTCGGCGGCAGAGCTCGAAGTAGATTTTTACGGCGACACCCGGCTCGTAGAACTTCACGAAGAACAGGTCGCGGACTTCGCTTCGCGGTATCGCCCCGGCAACCATGGCCTGGTAGAGCTGGTTTCCGAGCATGTAACCAAGCCCGTGGGTTATGCCGAGGTGAATGTCGATATCCTGCCGGTAGATTTTGCGAAGCGAGACCTTTCCCGTGGTCTTGCGGGTGCTTATGAAGGTGTGCTCATACTGGTGGTGCTGCAGGATAAACCTGCTGATTTGGCGCATTGACTCCATTTCGGGCGGGAGTTTGTGGCTCCTGTGCTCTTCGAGGAACTGGCGGTAGTCTCGTATGAGGTAGCACTCACGCTTGTGGTTTATGATTTTGGAGCCGAGGAAGCCGAGCGCCTCCGTCAGCGTGCGGTGGTAGAACTCGTCTATGGCATCCTCGACACCTGGCGGTTTTCCACTGCAGGCGATGTTCACGAAGTGAGTGGCTTCCTCGGCGGCGTGGTTCAGCGACAGGTTGGCGAGGTAGATGATATTGCCTTTGGGGATGAAGTAGGACTCGTCGTGCTCTACCTGGCTTTTTATCTGCCTGATTTCCGCAGGGGTGAACTCTCTTTGCCTGGCCAGCACCTCGAGGAAATCCAAATCCGCCGTCGAGTAGACGGTGAAGTCGTCAAGCCCCTTGGCTTCAATCCCGAGGTAGGAAGTTATGGTGCTGATTATCTGGGCTATCTGGTCGGAGTAGTCTATCTGGGTGACTCCCGTCTCCCAGAGGTTCGAGTATCCGAGCTCGTCGACCCCGCGCTCCCAGTTGAGGAACGACTGCAGCTTGACAAGCGGCGTCGCGTTTATGATGCAGTATGTGCTTTTCCCCGTCTGCACGACATCTATCCTGTGGGCGAGCCGGCGCCCGGCCAGAAGCCAGTAGATGTGCGTGCTGTTCTGGAAGACAGTCAGGAACTTCCTGCGAACAGCGCGCTCCTTGAGCCTCTTTCTCACCTCGGCCGGCAGGTGTGTGCTGGCAATGTGCCAGTCGCCATCCATGACGAATATGAGAGTGCCGGGGTTGCTCGCAGACGCCTCAGCAATGACGCCGGAGGAGAAGACATCCCTTTCCTTCAGGTGGTTGCGACCCGAGCGGCCCGCGGTGTTTATGCCGAGGACCCGGATGCCGTGCTCCCGGGCGAAGTCGAAGATGGGCTTGTAGTTCTCCCACGTGAAGTTCCAGGTATGCCGGTAGTCAATCTCCTTCAGGAAGGCCTCGTCATCGAGCTCGCCCGAAAGGTACTCGTCTACCGCATCCTGGTGGGCTGCGTAGACCATCTCCATGGCCACTATGACGCTTCGGTTGCGGTCAACCACCTGGTGCAGCAGACGCAAGGGGATGCGCTGGGAGAGCGAGAGGGTGTGGTAGTCGCCGCAGAAGACGATATCCGCCTCCATTACCCTGTCCACAAGCTCGCGCTGCGTGGCGGTCCTGGAGTAGTCCCTGATTTCCCGCTCGTACTCCTGGCGGTACTTGCGCATCATTGGAGAGTCATCAACCACGCACTGGCGTATCTCAGCCTCAAGCTTGGCGACAATTCTCTTCTGTATCTGGATAAGCTCTTCGCGCGCCTTCATCTGTGCAGTCTCAGACCTCAAGATCTTCCGAAACCGACTCAGCGCCATCAAGAGCAGACAGCACCTTTTCCACGTGGGTGCTCAGGAACTCGGCTACCTGGCTGGCGCTTCGGCCGACGAGTTTCTCAGGGTCTGTCAGGGAGTCAATATCGTGCTTTACAGAGGTAAACAACGGGTCACTCTTTACGCGGGTGAGGAAGTCGTTGGTTCCGTCGAGCTCGACCTGCTTGCGGGCCGCCAGCGCGTGCACCCGAAGCTGCTCGTGCAGCGCCTGCCGGTCGCCGCCCGCGCGCACGCCAGCCATGAGAATCGCCTCGGAAGTCAGGAAAGGCAGATGCTCCCCGAGCCGCTCGCCAATCACCCTCTCGTTGACCTGCATGCCCTCTGCCACGTTCAGATATATGTTGAGTATGGCCGACACCGCCATGAAGGTCTCGGGGATTACAATTCTGCGGTTAGCGCTGTCGTCAAGGCTGCGCTCAAGCCACTGCTGGGCCGCCGTGAAGGCCGCGTTTTGAGTAGAGTTTATCGCGTAGCGTGCGAGGGCACAGATGCGCTCACTGCGCATCGGGTTAGCCTTCTGCGGCATCGCGCTCGAGCCCACCTGCGACTTGCCGCGGGGCTCGGTAATTTCCCGGAAGTTGCTGAGCAGGCGCAAATCAGTGGCGAACTTATTGGCCGATTGCGCAATCCCGGAGAGCGCCGCGAGAATGTAGAAGTCCGCCTTGCGCGGGTATGTCTGGCCGGTTACGGGGAAGCTGCTCTCAAATCCGAGCTTCGCGGTGACAAGCTCATCAAGCGCGGCGGCCTTTTTCTGGTCCCCGTCGAAGAGCAGCAGCGCGGAGCCCTGAGTGCCTGTCGCCCCCTTGACACCACGGAACTTGAGCCCCGCGGCGGCGAAGTCAAGCTGCCGGAGGTCCATGAGCAGGTCCTGAATCCAGAGGGTCGCACGCTTGCCGACAGTCACGGGCTGCGCGGGCTGCAGGTGGGTATAGCCGAGCGTGACAGTACCCGCGTACTTCCGGGCGAAGTCCGAAAGCGCCTTCACGACGCTCAGAAGCTGGACCCGCACGAGGCGCAGGGCCTCGCGGATTACAATGACATCCGTATTGTCGGTGACGAAACAACTGGTAGCGCCGAGGTGGATAATGCCGGCAGCCCCGGGGCACTGCTGGCCGTATGCGCGGATATGCGCCATGACATCGTGGCGCAGTTCCTTCTCGAACTTCGCGGCGGCCTCGAAGTTCACATCGTCGGCGTGTTTTCGCAGCTCTGCGACCTGCTCGTCGGTAACGGGCAGGCCGAGCTCCTTCTGGCTTTCAGCAAGCGCAATCCAGAGCCTGCGCCACGTTCGAAATTTTTTGAGGGCCGAGAAATTGCGCCGCATACTTTCCGGGGCGTAACGCGTCACAAAGGGGCTTTCGTACTCCTGGTAGTCAACCTGCACAGCAGAACCTCACAACAAAGCAATGCCTGTTTCATCCGTGGACAAGCATATCTAAAAGAAGCGCCAGAGGCAAGCAAATTCACCACCACTGTTAGCTGTAAGAGGAACCGGCGGCAATTCAAAATGTTCCCGAATCCCCGCAACACGTTATGACCGGTCAAGCCCCGGATTTCATATCCGGGGAAATCTAAACCATAGTTAGCCGGCGGGCTTGCCCGCCGTGTAATAAAATCAGGAACCACCGATAAACACGGATGAACACGGATTTGTCATTTTACCGGGCCGCTTGCGGCCCGAAATGATATGCATTCTGCTCCAAACATATTGCATGCTTATGCAATATCTTTGACATGCAGCCGAATCAAAATGTTCCCCACCCAGGAACCACTTGCCTGAGATGAAAACCCGTGATATAATTCTAGTATGGGATGGTGGACTAAAACGATGCCAGCGAGGAGAATTAAGTATGGTGTCCCCCGACTTTTATACCTTGGATTGGCGTTCTGTGTGTTCGCGTTTGGTTGCCGTTCTACAAGCCACTCCATTCGGTGTGTTTCCGGTAATGAGATGGTGACGAGATCATCTTACTCTTTCGTTTGCGATGTAGAAAACAAGTCATATCTATATGAGCTTCCTGAGAACGATGCCCCCATAGAGCCTGATACCCTCAGCCACCTGATTTACGCAGTTCTCGACCCGTTTATTACGTCCTCAGCGGGCACGTTGCATTCCGATATAACCACTGTTCCAAACCTGTCCGTTTTGGAGCAAGTGAAAAGTGTTGGGTTTCTGCTCAGCGAGCAAGCGTGGAAAGCCAAGCCGGGTGATGATTTCAGTGAATTTGTTAGGCTATTTGAATCTTGGGAATGGCCTCACGAGACCTCGGCATTTGACTCTCTCGTGCAGGTATTGAGGAAGGCTGCGAATAACGGGCGTAACAAGCAACCTGAATTGAAAGCGATTCTCCTTCTAATCCTCGGGCACTTCTATGAAGGCAAATACGACTTCGCGGATGGTAAGGAGCAGAAAGGCTACGTGGAATCGGGCTTGAGGGTGTACCATAACCTTGGAGAAAATTCTCTTGCTCCTTCTCTCTACAAAGCAATTGCACTGTTTAGAGAGTCCCGAATTCTCTTCGAAATGAGTAACCACTCCCGTGCAAGAAAAATGCTGGAGAAACTGCTCAAGCAATACGAGAGTTGCTGCTCCGAATGGCCGTTCTACGAGGACGCGCGTTGGCTTCGTATACGGATATTGGGATTACAAGGCCAAGACACTATTATCACGCTTCTGGACGACTGCAGCAAAGGTGATAGCAGTGCTGTTCTTGCATGCCTTGGGGCCTTTCTCTACGAAACATGGATTCGAGTCTTGAACCACGGAACAACTACCCCAATACATGCCATTCAGCTCTGGTCAGAAGCAGTATTTCAGGAGAAAGGGATTACGAAAAACGTTGCAGACCTGCTGAAACAGCTTTCCGTAGACGACGCTATGTGTTCAAGTAACAGGATCAAACGTATCTGGTTGTGGTGGCTCCAAGAAAAACGCAATTTCCCGCCTCAGAGACTACCAGAAGACATGCATGAGTTTCAGCTTCTTAGGGAGTTCGTGAAAAAAATCAGAAAAGACCCTGATCTCAGCAAACAACATGAGCAGTTGCTGGACGATACTCTTAAAAGCGCTGAGAAGATGAAGAAGGAATAAGTAATCCGGGGACACAATACGGGTTTTCTGCCATAACTCTATACAGAGCTATAGGTTATGCTTATCGAAGAATTTTTTTACACTGTGAAGTCGTTTCACGCCAAAGGGTTGAGGGCCGGGGAGTGGATTTCGGTGGTTTTTCCCATTTTGTGACTAACAGGCATTGATTCGTCTTTTATAATTACTTCGAATATGGAAGCCCCGGACTTCAGTCCAGAGGTAGAAAGCCCGGATTTGAACCAGGCCAAAAAATTATCATTTTCCGCGGTACTCAAACAGTTCAGGCAGGTTATACTTATTAAGATACAGGAGAACTATATCTGCGAATCTTTGGGAGGATTGTGATGAAAAAGTTGCTGAGCTGTTTGCTGGTGCTGACAGTCTGCTTCGTCGCGAGTGCGGACGTACTTGCCGGGCCCAAGGTCAAGAGGCCCCGCCGTGTGGGCAGGAACTGGAAGAAGCGGGCTGAAAACCAGGAAAAGAAGCTTACTGCGGAAGAGTACTACGCTGAAGGCCTGGCACTCGTCAAGAAGGAAAAGTACGAGGATGCCGCCGAGAAGTTCAAGCTGGCCATTGATGTGAAGAAGAACTACTACGAGGCGCACATGGCGCTCGGGCAGGTGTACTACGAACTGGGCAACTACGGTGAAGCTCTGAAGCGGTTCAGGAAAGCGCACAACCTCAAGGGCAAAGAGGAAGACCCGAACCTCTGGCTTGCGCGCACCTACGAGAAGATGAAGAAATGGGACAAGGCGCTGGAGCTCTACCGCAAGGTGGCGGCCATGGACAGCAAGAGCTACGCGGCGCGGCTGGGTATCGGCATAGCGTACTTCGAGAAGGGCGACTTCGCAAACGCGGAAGAGGAGCTCAAGGCGGCCGCGAAGCTCGACTCGAAGCCTATTACCGCCTACTACCGGCTGGGCCTGATTTGCGAGAAGCAGGAGCGCTGGAAAGAAGCGATTGACTACTTCAAGAAGGTGCTTCGCATAGACACGAAGTTCTACGCCGCCAGGGCGAAGCTGGCCGAAGCATACGAGAAAATCGAGGAGTTCAACAAGGCTATAGGTGAATACAAGCGCCTCGGCGACTCCGACTCGATATTCGCGCTCGACTCGCTCAGGCGTGCAGCCGAGCTCTACGAGGTCGAGCTAAAGAACATAGACAAAGCTATCTTCTTCTACCAGAAGTATCTGAAGAGTACCACGGATGCGAAGGTTGAGGACCGGGTAGCGAAGCTCAAGGCTGGCGAGCCCGTTCCGCCGCTGGAAGAAGAGAAGGAAGAAAAACCGGCCGAGCCGCAGAAGCCCGCGGAACCGGAAAAACCTGCTGAGCCGGAAAAGCCGGCCGAGCCCGGTGATTCGCCCGAGCCGAAACCGGAGCCGAAGCCCGAACCACCGGGAGACTTCTAATCAGAACGGCTGCCAGTAGGAATAGAGCAGCCACAGTGCAAATCCCATCGCAAGCACGCCTATTGCGGGGCGCGTAAGCCTTAGAATCACCCTGCCCAGACCGCCCTGGAAGTACTCGCTTGAGAGCGCAAGACACGCGTGTATCGGCGAGAGCATCGTTCCCATGAACCCGGCGGCAAACGCGAGCACGATGTAGGGAACCGGGTTGGCGCTCACCTGTGGAAACGCCAGCAGAAGCGGGAAGGTAGCCGTGCAGTAGACGATTGTTATTCCGGCGACAAAGCCGATGATAAACGGCAGAATAACCACGACGAGCATCACGGGAAGCTGCGACTCGTCGAAGAAAGTAGACATCTGCCCTATTGCGCCGCTTGCGCGAAGCATCTCGCCGAAGAGCATCACCCCGTAGGCCATGACAATGAAGCTGAGGTAGTGGGTCGAAGTCAGTATGCCGCGGGTGAGAGGCAGCAGCTTCACTTTCCTTCGCACTATGTTGACCACAACTGCAAAGACCAGTGCAATAAGAAGCGACAGCAGGAGCGGAACCCCGGCGAAAAGGTAAAGCGCAATTATCAGCAGGAACGGCGAGAAGTCGAAGAGAAACCTGCCGACTGCCCTGTGCCGCGCGGATGCCGAAGGTGCCACAGATTCTGGTGAGACTCGCACGCCGCGCATCACAAACACAAATCCCATGATAATCGCCATTACGGTAAGCGGGAACTGCATCACGAGCAGCTCCTTGATTTCAAGCTCCAGCAGGCCCGCGGTGTAGATAACGCCGGGATAGAGCGGCCAGGAATACTCCCAGACGTGGCGAAACCAGTGGTTGACCTCGACCTTCTTGTGGTTGTCGAGAATCATGTCGTCGGTAGCAGCCTTCACCATGGGGGCGGAGAAGAGCGCACCGCCGGGCATGGGCAGGAAGCCGACTATCGAGGGCAGGATGGCGGCGGCGAGCTTGCGGTTCGTGACGAACCCGCGAAGCGACTCAGTCAGGCGGCCTATCTGGCCGGATTTCTCCAGCACCATCGAGAGCGCCAGCACCAGCGCGATAAGCAGCACGAACGCGCCCGTCTCCGGCTGCGAGCAGATATCGAAGATTGCCGTACCTGTGGATACGGGCCCCATGCCGAAGAGGAACGCCACGAGGACTGCGCCTGTAATGAGCGAGACCCCGAGCCCCGCCTTCATGCGAATCATGAAGACCACTATCGCGAAAACGCCGAATACCCGTATAAGCGCGAACACGCCCTCTCCCTCGCAGCGCCCCGGAATGAATCAGGAAGCGACTTATCATTTATACTACGAAATGCATCCAATGTTGGCAAGAGAGATAGGCAAGCTATTGACTTTAGTCCGCGGCTTGTTATTCCCCGTTCGTCCGGCGCAGTTCTTTTGACGTAAGTCCGCCACTGCGCCGAAGCAGGTCCTTTATCTCCTTCGAAGTCGACAGGTTCATTGGCGTGTAGCCGTAACCATCCTTCGCGTTCACATCCGCACCCTTGCCAATCAGAAGCTCAACAACACCTTTGCGCCGGGCCATGACCGCCAGGTGAAGCGCTGTTCTCCCGCCCTGCTTGGGCTGGGCGTTTATGTCCGCCCCCTTGCGCAGCAGCAGGGCGGCAGTCTTGCTGTGCCCGTTCGCGGCAGCGAAATGCAGGGCTCTGAACCCGCCCGAGCCGGCCGCGTGGCGGCTGTAAGCCTTGATATCGGCGCCCTTGTCGAGAAGGAGTCTGACAATCTCGTCCCGCCCGCACAGCGCGGCGTAATGCAGGGGTGTCAGCCCCCAGGAGTCCTTGGTGTTGAGTTCCGCGCCCGCATCAATAAGAAGCACTGCCAGCTCCCTGTTACCATCTGAGGCGGCATAGTGTATAGCCCTTCTGCGGTGCGTGTCCTGCGAGTTGATATCCGTCCCCGCCTCGAGGTACTTCTTCACTCCGGCAGTATCACCGTGCATGGCGGCTTCCAGCATGGTCCCGGGAGAGGTCTTGCGCGTTCTCCCGCCGCGGTTGCGAATCAGGGCCGCCAGGGTGATGTCGGCGCGCTCCATCGCGATATCAAGAGGTGTGCGGCCCTCCTTGTCAGCCGTGTTCACGCTGGCGCTGTTGGCGAGAAGGAACTCAGCCATTTCGTCGTACCCGGCGCCCGCCGCCCGGTGAAGCGGGGTCATGCCCTTCTCGTCCCTCGCGTTTATGTCCGCACCCCGGGCCAGAAGAAGCCGCCCGACTTCCAGGTGTTCCTGTATCTTCGTATATCCGTGTCTCTCGCAGCCCCGCGCCAGGGAGTGAAGAGGTGTCGTCCCGTCCTCGGCGCGTCTTGCCGGGTCCGCGCCCTTGCGGATAAGGAATTTCACCACGTCAGCGTGGCCCATCTGCGCCGCGACGTGCAGGGCCTGCGCGGAGTCCGCGCTCACACCGGCAGCGACAAGAACCTCGACAGCCTCCAGCTCGCCCTCGTATGCAGCCCCGTAGAGCGCCGCTTCCCTGTCTTTCTCATCCTGTCCGGCACCGTTGGCAAGGAGAATCTTGACCAGCCCTTCATCACCGTCTTCTGCCGCCCGTACGAGAACGGTATCCCCGTACTCATCTTTAGCGGTCATGTCGGCGCCGCACGCAAGAAGGGTCTCGACCACCTCCGCCCGGCTCGCTCCACCCCAATCCGAGTCCTGGTCAAGCACTGCGAACAAGGCTGTTTGTCCCCACTGTCCTTTTGCATTTACGTCGGCGCCGCGGGCAACAAGGAGCTTGATGATTTCGGTATGTCCGCCTCCTGCTGCCGAATGGAGAGCAGTTCCGCCCCATTCGCTCTTGGCCTTTGCGTCCGCCCCATTGTCAAGGAAAAGCTCAACGAGCTGTCTTCTGCCGTATGAGGCAACTATCGCAAGAGGCATTGAGCCGTCCGGGTGTTTCGTCTTTACATCTGCACCCCTGTCAACCAGAAGCTGGACCAGATCCGGGTCAACCATATCCTCCTCTTCCAAAGAGAGGTGCAGGGGCGTTTTTCCTTTAGAATCTTTTTCTACAACATCAGCGCCTTTTTCGAGGATGAGCTTGACCAGTTCTGGTTCGTCCAGTCCAAGAGCTATGTGGAGGGGTTTGTTTCCTTCCGGGTTTCTCGCCTCTACATCCGCCCCTGCGCAGATCAGGTACCTGACGACTGGCAGCAACTCGCCGTGCCAACCCGCATGTTCGAAGGCATTATGCAAGGGTGTTTCCCCGTCCGCGTTCCTCGCGTTTACATCCGCACCTTTCTCAATCAACAGCTTGACCAAACCAGCTTCACCCCACCATACAGCTATATGTAGAACTGTGTTTCCCTGCGCACCCGCCGTATTCGGGTCAGCGCCTGCCTTGATGAGAAGCTCGATTAGCTGCTCTTTGGTGCTTGCCCAGTATTCTGTACTCAACACCTTTGCAAGGGCGGTCTGCCCTCCTGCATCCTTTACATCCACATCAACGCCGCCGGCAAGAAGCTCTTTCACCCTGTCGAGGTTCTCAGACGCCACCGCCGCAAAGAGCGCGCGAATCTTTTCAGGGTCAACCTGCAAACTCTCTCTGGCAGGGGACATTTTTTCAGCACCAGCGGTGATGTGTTCTTTGGCGCTGCGGACTTCTTGAATATCCTGTTCTTGCTTGGCCTCACAACCGGTCAGGAGGAATAATATCACCAGGATGCGGGGCAGCTTTCTCATTTCGCCATATTATACCACAATGTGCGGGCGAAATCAAGTAGGAGAATAAAGAATGGAGGTGATCGGATTCGAACCGACGGCCTACTGCGTGCAAGGCAGTCGCTCTCCCACTGAGCTACACCCCCGCGGCTTTCGGGAATATAGACGCGAAAAAGCGGGCTGTCAAGCTGGAAATTTTGGTGCCAGCGGGCTCCGGGGCAGTATTCTGTCAAGAACGGCGCGGGTCAGGCCGATAGATAAGTTGAAGGTGGGCAAGGTCTTTGGTCTCTCCCCTCTCAACCGGAGGCTTTGCCCCCATCATTTTTTAGCAGTCAACCCGCTTGAAACCAGTCGCCCCGTATGGTAGCATTTCCTCTGTCCTAAAGGAGGCCCTAACTTTGGCTAAGACCCGCAAGAAGAAACCTGCAGTCAAGAAGCGAAGCGGCACAAAGCGGCGTGCCGGGAAGTCGTCTCTCAGGAAAGCGGCCGAAGAGCTTGTCGAGAAGCTGGCCAAGGCCGGCTACGAGGCTGTCTTCGCCGGCGGCTGCGTGCGCGACATGCTCATGGGAGTGGAGCCCAAGGACTACGACGTTGCCACCAACGCGACACCCCAGGCGGTTCAGGCGCTTTTCCCCAAGACGTACGCGGTCGGCGCGCAGTTCGGCGTGGTTGTGGTGATGCACCGCAGGCGCCAGTTCGAGGTCGCCACGTTCCGCGTCGACTCGACGTACTCGGACGGCCGCCATCCCGATGCCGTGACGTTCGGCGATGCGCAGGCCGACGTTATGCGGCGCGACTTCACCATAAACGGCATGCTCTTGGACCCCACCAAGCGAAAGAAGATAATAGACTACGTTGGCGGCCAGAAGGATTTGAAAGACCGAATCGTGCGCTGCATCGGCGTGCCGTTCGAGCGCTTTTCGGAAGACAAGCTGCGCATGCTGCGTGCCGTGAGGTTCTCCTCGAGGCTGGGTTTCGAGATTGAGCCTGCGACACGCGCGGCTATCGAGGAGCTTGCGCCCCAGATTGTGGCGGTGAGCCAGGAGCGAATCAAGGCGGAGATTGAGCAGATACTGACCTGCCAAGCGGGCGCCATGGCGGTCATGGAGCTGCGCGACCTGGGCCTTCTGAACCACGTCCTGCCCGGGGCAGGCTCGATGGCGCAGGTGAGGCTGGCAACTGAGTCGCTGCTTGAGCACGCGGTGTCTGTGCTCAAGGCACTCTCGGAGCCGGCTTTTGACCTGGCGCTTGCGGCGCTGCATCACTGCGCCGGCGGAGCGGATGAGAGGGCGACGGTGAACGAGAGTGCGCGGATAGCGTCCGTAGGCGCACGCCGGCTCAAGTGTTCGAACGCGGAGCGCTCATGCGCCGTGTGGCTGGTACTCAACCAGTACGCGCTCGAGAACCCTGAAGGCCGCAGGCCCTCGCACCTGAAGCGGCTGTTTGCGCATCAGCACTTCGGCAAGCTGCTTGCGCTGTTTGAGGCGAAGGCGCGCGTGGGGTGCGCCAGGAAGCAGGACTGCGCGTACGTCAGGCGGCTCCTTTCCAAGCTCAGCAGGGACGAAATCGAGCCGGAGCCGCTTCTTGACGGTACTGACCTTATCGAGATGGGGCTCAAACCTTCGGAGCTCTTCTCCGTAATACTCGGCGGGGTCTACGATGCCCAGCTTGACGGCGAGATTTCACAGCGGCGCCAGGCGATTGACCTGGCACTGAAGATTGCCCGAGAGTCATGAAAGTCTCGATATTCAGCGTGAGCATTCTTGCAGCGATTGCGGCATTCGCGTTGCTGGTCTTTTCCATTTCCGTTCCCGGCAGCCCCGCACGGCACGAAGGCCGCAATTCGGCACTCAGCGCCAACTTTTCAGGTATGCATATCGAAGAGCTTGAGCATCGTGCGAGGCAGCTTACCGCAAGACTCGGGGAATCCGAGCGGCGCCTGGCGCAGTGGGAAGAGAGCTACCATAAGGACGAGGTACCGCAGTATTATCTCAAGCGGTTGAAGCGGCTGGGCTATCCTGTCAGGTCCCACCAGGGCGTTCCGCAGGCACCGGGGAGTGCCCGGGGCTCCGGCAGGGTGCGCGGCGCCGGCCAGAAACAGGCCGGCAGGGAGGCAGGCGGGTTATCACCCGTGCGGCCCGTCTCAGTTAGAAGAGCGGGCACGGCAAAGAGAGACAAGGGCCGCAAAGACGGCAGTGAGGCCCAGAAAGCAGGCAGCACGGTTCGAGAAGGGCCGCGCTACGTCGGGGGCCTGTTAGGGCTTTACTACCAGGGGAAACGGTTCGACAGCCTGAAGCTCGTCATGACGGATTACGAGGTCGACTTCGACTTCGCGGACCGGTCGCCTGACAGGATAATTGTCGAAGACAACTTCTCCATACGGTGGCAGGGCTACGTAAAGATCGACCGCGAGGCGAACTATACTTTCCGTACTCTCAGTGACGACGGGGTCAGGCTCTGGATAGGCGGGCGCCCCGTGATAAACAACTGGGGCGACCACGCCGCCACGTTCAACACAGGCGCGATTCACCTCAAGGAAGGTTACCATTCCCTGCGTCTGGACTTCTACGAGAACGGCGGAGTCGCGGCGATAAAGCTCTACTGGTCCTCGGACAGGTTCCCGATGGAGATAGTGCCTCCGGCAAACCTCTACCACGACCCGGCCCGGGAAGAGAAGGCCAGGAAAGAGCTGCCCTGAAACGATGAAAATAGCCCTCGTACGCAAAGACTATACGCTCAAGAAAGGCGGGGCGGAAGGCTACGTCGTAACGCTCTCGCGCGAGCTTGCCGCAGCGGGTCACGAAATCCACGTCTTCGCCAACAACATCGACACCGATGCCCCCCGGGGGATAACCTTCCACCAGGTGCCCGTGCCGAGGCTTCGCACATTCATGCGCCACGTCTGGTTCGCCAAGAGCGTGGAGAAGATGCTGCGCGAGGAAGAGTTCGACATAGTAAACGGCCTTTCGAGAATATGGCACCAGGATATCTACCGTGTTGGCGACCCGCTTTTTATCCACTGGCTGCGCTCGCATCCACCCAACATAATCGACCGTACTATTGGGCGCCTGAACCCCAAGCAGCGCACGCTGCTTTCCATTGAGAAGAAGATATTTCGCTCTCCTACGCTGCGGCGGATTATCACGATAAGCCGGCTCGACTCCCAACTCCTGCAGCGTTACTACGGCACGCCTGAGGAAAGAATCAGAGTCATCTACAACGGTGTTGACCACAACCGCTTCAACCCCGGCAACCGGGAGTTCAGAAAGGAAGTGCTCTCGCGCCTGGGCGTGTCGGAGAACCGCATTGTGCTCCTGTTTGTCGGCATGGATTTCAAGAGAAAAGGCCTGGCCTACCTGATTGATGCGCTGGGTCAGTTGGGCAAGGAACTCGAACACGTGTACTGCCTTGTCGTGGGCAACGACAACCCGAAGAAATACAGGCTGCAGGCGCAGAAGCTGTCGGTGGGCAGTTCGATTACATTTGCCCCCGCAACGAGCCAGATTGCGCAGGTTTACGGAGCGGCCGACATCTTCGTTTTCCCGACCCTCTACGACCCGTTCGCCAACGTACACCTCGAGGCGCTCGCCTCGGGGCTGCCGGTTATCACCACAGCTTGCGCAGGAGGCTCGGAGGTTATCGAGGAAAAGGGCAACGGTTTCGTGCTGCCCGGCCCGGAGGATACCAGGCGGCTGGCCAAGTGCATACTTGATCTTCTCGACCCGGTGACCCGAAAGAGGTTTTCGGAAAATGCTGCGCAGAGCGTGAGAGAATTCACGATTGAGCGCAATACCCGCGAGGTAATCGCACTTTACGAAGAAGTCGTCAGGGAAAAAGCATCCCACTGAACAGGAGGCGCGCTCCGCGCGAGATAGTAGAACAGGAGAGCAGTAGACCGCAGTGGAGCAGGAGTCTTGTCTCCTGTTCATCCGTTCTCCTGCTCCACTGCTCTACCATTTTGCCGGATGCGGCAAAATGGTCAGGGCAAGTCCATTGTGACTTTCTTTATGCGCACTTCGGAATTCGGGGCGAGCAGGAAGCCGACAACACCGCTGGGGCGCTTGGTGGTGTAGAGCATTCTCTGGTTGTTGAAACTGGTTGTTACGTAGACTTTTTCGCCCGTGACCTCGCACTTGACGTGATACCAGGTATTCTCCTGGAACGGGCGCTCCGAGAGCGGGATAGTGAAGCCTGACTCGGGCTCTCCCGAGGCGGCCCGCAGGCAGATAACGAGGGTGCCCTTCTTGCGGTTGAAGTCGAACTCCATGCAGTAGTTTGTCCAGGCCGGGTCGCCCTTAAGAAGCCATATCTTCTCTCCAGCCGAGACGCCGACAATCTCCGAGCCGGACACCTTCCAGTCACCCAGAGTGTTCCAGCCCTTGAGATCCTTGCCGTTGAAGAAGTTCCTGATTTCGGCCCGGCGCTTCTCATCAACCAACTCTTCGAGAAGCCCCAGTACCTCCCGGTCGTGGATGGAGTCGGGATACTGCGTGCGGAAGCCGCGCAGCAGGTCGATAGCTTCCTTGTACTTGCCCCTAACAGCCATCTCGTGCGCGCGCACCTTCGCCTGCTCGAACGCTTTGCGGACCTTCTTCTCCTGCGCTGCGACGCGTTCCTTTTCCTCCCTGGCCAGGGCACGCAGGCGCGCCAACTCAGAGGTCATGTCTGCAAGATACTCCTGCAGGATTTCTTCCAGGTTATACGAGATGCCCTCAAGAAGCGCGATTGCCTCGTCGAACTTGCGTTCCTGCTCGAGCAGGGCCGTATCCAGCTTCTTCTCGTTGAATTCATCGAGCACTGCGAGCGTCTTCTCGACCGGGCCTCTGAGCTTGGAAATCTCGACGGTTGCGTAGTCGGTGTCCTTGAATACTTCAGGGAACTCCTGCAGCGCCTTCATCGCAGCCTTGAGGTCCTTTTCCAAAAGGGCTTTCGCGCAGGCGTCCCTGGCCTTTGTAAAGGCCATCTTCGCTGCTGCCGCAAACCTTTCCTTGGCGGTTTCCTGCGCCTTTGTAAGCTTCTCGCGGAGTCTCTTGGGCAGGGCAACTGATGACAGTTCGCCAGCCTTCTTGGCGAAGTCGGCATAATCGCCGGGATTGTCGGCGACACCTCTCGCCTTGTCTACGAGGGCATCGATATCTTTTTCAAGCAGTGCGTAGCGCTTCTTGTCGTCCTGGGCATCCTGCTCGGTGTCGGACTCAGCGGGAGGCATGAAGAACTGCTTGTATGCAATGAGCCCGCCGCCGCCAAGCGCCATGAGGACAATGATGACTATCAGCAGCCAGGGCTTCTTCTTCTCCGGGGGACGAAGCGCGGTATGCCTCTTCCCCGGGTGTACGTGTCTCTGGAACCTGGCGATTGTTGTCCTGCCCTTGCCGGGTGCATGTTTCGAAGGTAGTGCGGCAGGTCTGGAACCAGGGGGCTTCTGGACCGGAGGTCCCTCCTCAACCGGCTGCCCCTCACCAGTTTCACCCTCAACCTGGACAACCATGGGCTGCGTTAGCTCAACCTGCATGGCAGGTTCCTCATCGCTCCCGGGTGCGCGTTCTTCGTCGTGAGGAGGTTGTGTGGGGACCTCTTCGACCACTTCGGCAACGGGGCCCTCATCGACACCGCCGGCTGCGACTGGACTCATTGACTCGAATGTGATACCGCTGTCGGCAAGACGTTTCTCCGTGCCGGAATCTACCGGTTGCGGCTCGGAAGCGGCGACGATTTCCTCCAGGGCCATGCCCTCTACGTCAGCCGCGTCTGCCACCAGCTCTTCCACAATCTCGATGCCTTCTGAACCGGGGACGAGCTCCGTCTCCGGTTCAGGCATGGCAGTTGCCTGTCTCTCAGGCGGTGCCGGTGCTGCCGGCGGACGCGGGCGAGAGGACCTTTCCACTACCTCTTTGAACTCCGCGGCAGGTTTGTGGGACGGGCGCTGCTTCACTGCATCGTGAGCAGGAGGCTTAGGTGTGCGATGTGGCCGGTCCGGGCCAGGCCGAGGCCGCCGCTCTGCGGGCGGCCTGTGTGGCTTGGCGGGAGTTGGCTTGTGTGAGTGATAGAGTCCGCTCTTTGTCTTGCGACTCCTGATAGAGCTTGGCGTGGGCTTATGCTTCGGAGAAAGACCCAACCGGGTGGAAGATTTCTTGTGCTCAGCCTTCGGTGCCTCTTTTTCCTGTTCCCTTTCGCGGCGCCTGCGGATTGCGTCTATTATGGGCATGGCCTCTTTCTTACATTTGGGGCAGTAGTAATAGGTTTGATAGACAATAGCTTCACCCGACTCAATCTCCCGGGCAGTTATGAGCCGGTTGCAGATATTGCAGTATCTCGAAACAACAGGCAAAGACGACCTCCTGAGCAAACAGAACCGCTCGACCCCACACCGGCGAGCATTTCGCCTAAGTATAACACCGCGTTGCGCCGGCGTCAACAGGTGACCCTCCAATTAACCTGACGTACAAGTGGTGCGCAATGTTGCACAAGACCTGTGAATCATTGGCCGGGAAAGCAAACGGTATGGCCGAGTTGAGGCCAAAAATGCCTTGACAACAGCAGTTGCCAAGATTAACTTATGCGTTTGTATCTGTGGCGGCGGTTCGCCGTAGGGCGAATACCGCGCGGGTTATCAGCAGAGTTTTTGCCTGGTTTTTTTAGGAACTTGATCCCATGGCCAACGAGTATGATGAGAATTACGTAGGCGACCTCGCACTGAAAAAGCAACTCATCACCGCCCAGCAGCTTGAGGAATGTAAGAAGCTCAAGGCTTCGTCTTCACCGACCGTGTCCCTGGCCCGGGTCCTTCTGGAGAAGGGGTATCTCGGCGATACGCAGCTCGGCGAGATGCTCAAGGAGTACCGGCTCACAGTCGGCGAGATGGTGCCGGACGAGTCGGACCCTGGCTCGATACAGTTCGGCGAGGCTGTGGTTAAGAAGGGTCTGGCGAAAAACGTAGACATCTGGGATGCGATAGAGGTGAAATCCCGAAAGGGAGAGGGCGCAGCGCAGGAACGGCTCGGCCAGATACTTGTTGAGCGGGGCACCCTGGCGCTTACCCAGGCCAAGGAGATTCTGGAATCCCAGGGCAAGAGGATTCTCAAATGCGCTGAATGCGGGCACCAGTACAATGTCAGGGAATACAATTCCAACAAGGAGTACACCTGTCTGAACTGCGGGGGTCCGCTTTCCGTTCCTGATGATGTCTCCTCGCTGATAGTCCAGGGCACGGCAGTGGATTCGCAGACTGTCAAGCAGAGCATGGATGACAGGTTTGTCGGCACGGAGATAGGGGGCTGCGAAATCCTGCAGAAGCTGGGCGAGGGCGGTATGGGCTCGGTGTACAAGGCCAGGCACATCACGCTCAACAAGGTAGTGGCGGTAAAAGTCATGTCCAGCGCCCTTATGGGCGAGATTCACCGCAAGCGCTTCCTGCGCGAGGCGCGGGCCGCGGCCCAGCTCGAGCACACGAACATCGTTGCCGTACACGACACAGGCGTGGCGGAAGGCTTCAACTACATCGTGATGCAGTTTATCGATGGCGAGAGTATCCAGAGAAAGATAAGCCGGGATGGCAAGTTCGGCCAGAAGGAATCCCTGCGGGTAATCCGCGATGCGGCAGACGCGCTCGGGTTCGCCCACAAGCGCCACATGATACACCGCGACATCAAACCGGACAATATCATGCTCACCAGTGACAACGTGGTGAAGGTCGCCGATTTCGGCCTTGTAAAAAGTACCGAGATTGAGAAGGACCTGACCGGCATGAGCCAGTCCATGCTTATGGGAACGCCGCACTACATGTCCCCGGAGCAGTTCGAGGGCAAAATAATCGACCACCGCACAGACATATACTCGCTCGGAGTCACCATCTACTATATGCTTACCGGTCAGAGGCCCTACGACGGCACCACCCCGTACCAGATAATGCAGGGGCATCTGCAGCAGGAGTTTGTGGATCCGAGCAACCTCTCGGAGGACATTTATCCTGCTGTCTCGCAGTTCGTGCGAAAGATGATGGCGCGCGACCGGGAACAGCGGTACCAGAGCTGCGAGGAGGCAATCGCAGATATTGACAAGATAATGGCCGGCTTCGAAGATGGGACAATAGCAACCGGTGATTTCATAATTATCGAAGATGATGAAATCGGCCCGACCATCCAGGCGACCGCCCCCGAGGTGGTGGGCAAGAAAGCGGCCCCGACTCCCCCGAAAAAGAAGAAGAGCGCTCTGGTAATAATCATCCCGGCAGTTGTGCTGGTTGTTGTGGTCGCGGGCCTGCTTGCCTTTCTGCTCCTGAGCGGCCCCAAGGAAAAGGAGAACGGCGAAGGGCCGGTAGTGGTCGATCCCCAGCCTGACCCAACCGACCTAAAACAGGCCCAACTGGCGTTCGAGCGCACCAAGATGCAATCCAACAAGCTGGCTGACAAAGACAAGTTTTCAGAAGCAATGGCGAAATGGAAGGACTTCGTCCCCACCTGGGGCAAGGACCCCTGGCAGGATAAGGTTGACATCGAGCGGGCACTGATTCTCGAGCGGGCGCTGGAGCGAATAAAGGAGTGGGTGGCCAGCGGCAAGAAGGAAGACCTCCAGAAAGCCCTGCAGGAAGCGACCGCCATGAAAGACCTGGAGCCGGACGAGCAGTTCGCCTCTGTGGCAAGCGAGGCGGACCAGAAGCTCAAAGCCATGGAATCAGCAGACGAGACCCATAAGCGCAAGCTGGCCGAGTTTGAAGAAGCTGACAAGCGTGCCCAGGAACTGAAAAAACAGGACAAGCTCACCGATGCCAAGGACGTCTACAAGGACTTCCTCACAAGTGATGTAAGCGAAATAGCAAACAAGGCCCAGGAGCGCGTGGCGGAGATTGATTCAATCCTCGACCAGCGCAAGACGGAGCAGGAAAGACAGTGGGCAGATTACCGCACTGCCCAAGCGGAGGCGCGGGGACTTCTCAGCAAGAACCACTACAAGGATGCCAGGGACAGGTACATACCTTTCACTGGCCAGAAGTACCTGACTGAGATTAGAGATGATGCGGCTGGCGAGATAGAGAAGATAGAAGCAGCCCGGAAGATATATGCAAGCGAGCAGTTCAAGGCTGCGCTCAAATCGGCAAAAGACCTGCGCATTTCAGGTGATTACGACAAAGCCCTTGAGGTAATAGGCTCCTATGTTGGGGATGAGAATCCTCCTGAAATCAAAGAACCGGCCCGCGAGTTGCGTGATGAAATACGCAGCTACAAGAACTTCTGGAGCGAGATGAAGAGAGTGGACAACCTCCGTAACGAGGGTAAATACACCCAGGCGCTGGAGATTGCCAGGAATTACGAGAAGAGCGAGAACACGAGCTTTGCCACAGAGAGCAAGAAGAAAACCAAGCAGATTCGCAAGGAGCGTTTCCTCGAAAAGGACCTCATCTTCATTGATGGGGGCAAAATTCCCATCGGCTCGAACGATGCGCGAGACAGGAACCCCTCCAGGTCGGTCGAGATAAAGCCGTTCTACATGGACAAAACCGAGGTGACCAACGCCCAGTATGAGGAATTCGTGCGAGACAAGGGCTACAAAGCACCCCGCCACTGGAGAGGCGGACGTGTGCCCAGGGGCAAGGGCGACCATCCTGTGGCATGGGTAACCTGCAAGGATGCGCTTGAGTACTGCAAGTGGCGCTCCAAGAAGGAAAGGGCGACCTACCGCCTGCCCACCGAGTCTGAATGGGAGTACGCCGCATCCTATGACCCCGAGAAAGGCGAGAAATCCACATACCCGTGGGGCAACAAGTTCGACAGCTCCTACGCGAACCTCAGCGGCGGGAAGACCGTGAAGGCAGGCGCAAACAAATCCGACATAAGCCCGCTCGAGGTCTACGACATGGCAGGCAACGTCGCTGAGTGGACCACTTCGGACGATGGGAAGTATGTGGTTCGGGGCGGCTCAATGTTCGACGAGAACGACCCACAGGCGGCCCGCGTCTCTTTCCGCCACCAGACCGACCCCGACATGAAAGGTGCGGGCATCGGTTTCAGGTGTGTAAGAGAGAAATAACCCGCCTGCGGCGGTTAATAGAATGTAGAATACAGAATGAAGGATACAGAATACAGAACACAGAATGCAGAATGCAGGAACCTGTATCCTGACCTTCTGTATACTGTATTCTTTGCAAAGAGAGAATATCTCCCCGCCAACACTCGTCGTATATAATGTACCTTGTGGGGATTTGCACGGAGGACGAGTAATGAGAGAAAAGCTGAACAGTAGAACAGGTGACCGCAGTCGAGCAGGATTCTTATATCTACTGTTCACCTGTCTCCTGCTCTCCTGCTCTGCCGCCGCAGGCGGCTGCGGCCCGTTCGGGATTATACCACTGGCAGGAATTGCAGCCGGCGCGGGTGGCGGTGGTGATGACCACGAGGAACCACCCTTCGTGGTTGTGTCAATCGAGCCCCTCGACGGCGAAAACGGAGTGGACCTTTACGCGCCTATAACTGTTATCTTCAGTCATTGCGTAGACCAGTCTACAATCCACAGTACGAACTTCGCGGTTGGCTCCCCGTTCGGTCCCGTCAGTGGCAACTTCTATTTCTACGACCACAGCACCAAGGTGATATTCGTTCCAAGCGGCGCTTATCCCGGCAACGAAGACATCACGGTCAGGATAAACAACGTCAGCCAGGGCGGGATGCCAGGCAAAGTCATCAACAACTTCGTCTCATCGTTCAGGACCGCAGGCAGCTCGACATCCTCTCCCTATATTGTCAGCGTAGTGCCGCAGGATAGTTCCACAGTACCGTTTCAGACATACCTCCAGGCTCGCGTGCTTTTCTCCAAGCCCATGAACACGGCCACGATAACCAGCGCCAGCTTCTATATCTACCATGTGGGTTCCGGCGTTTCCCTTAACGGCAGTGTCTCCTGGGATGCCGATTTTCGCGAGTTTGTCTTCGACCCCACCGACGCCCTGGTAGCCGGCGACCACTACGAGGTCCACGTCCTGGGCAGTGTTCAGTCCACGGATGGATATAATCTGGATGGCGGCGATTTCACAAGCTCCTTCCATACAATAGATATCACACCTACCTATGTGATGATTCCGGCAGGTGTTAGCAACCCGGCAGACTGGATAAACATCGCCACAGAAAGCAGCGTCACTGTGAAGGTGGGCCTCAACTCGAACGTGGAGTTCGGGAACTCGGTCGTTGTAGTTCTTTCGGATGGTTCAAACTACACTTACGGCGACAGGCAAGTCAGCTCGATCCCCGCGCCGTCCGAGATTACTATAACAGGAATCGACGCCTCACTCCTCAATGATGGCCCCATCACGCTGGAGGCCATGATTTGGCGGGGAGATTCCTGTTCCGAGATAACAACCGGCTCGGCAGACAAGGACACAGCAGAGCCGGCTATCAGCATTGCCGCCCCGCCGCAACTGCCCCAGTACTACGAACTGCGCACGCTCGAGATGAGCATAACCGTGGACTCCGACTGCAACCTGTATCTGGAAGGCGGCAGCTCCAGCCAGTCATACAACGGCCTCAGCAGCGGCACATACCGGATAGACTACGACCTGAAGGTCGCCGACAGCAATGACATTGACATATACGCACGCGACGACGCCGGAAACGAATCCACTTACATCCAAAAAAGCATCATCCACCGCGGCGGCGCGGGGGGTGGGCCTGCAAGCGGCGCGCTTCAGGTTTCAGTGTACCTGGAAAGCGACCTGACGCCGGTAAGCGGCGCAATGGTCGTGCGCGGCTACAACACCGAGGCTGTCAGCAGCACCGACCCGCAGGGCGAGGTCACGTTCAACGGCGTTTCCGGCCCGCAGACCGTAACCGTCATCTGCCCGGGTTATCCCATGTTCACCATCTGTGACGTCGATGCTGCACGGCTCAGCATCCCTCTCTCCGACAAAAAGAGCCCGCAGTTCGGCACTGTATCGGGTTCGGTAAGCCCGGTGCCCACGAGTGGTTTCCTCCACGGGTCCGAGCTTGTGGACTGGGCCGGCACCGACATCAACATAACTGACGGTGATTACACTGTCCGGGTGCAGCCCAACAAGTTCTACACGCTTTCCGCAATAGACAACACGGGCGGCGCTTTCAGCAACTTCGCCGTGAGAGACAACCTCGGCCCACTAACCGGGGGCTTGTCTTATACTGAGGACATCGGTTTCCCTTTGACACCGCCCACTGCAATTCGGGTCGATTCGGGTGACGTGACACTGCCCGGCGGTTTCTACCCGCCGGACGGGCTGATATGGCGGGGCGGTGAAGGCTGTCTCATCATGGGCCGGACCCGCGCTGAGGTTGACCGGTTCATGTGCGGCTACGGCGTGTTCCCCCTCACCGCGATATACGGGGGACCTTTCCCCTACTCGTCCATCCAGCCGGGCTATTTCGCCGTCACCTCCGATGAGTACTGGGTGCTCCTGCACCTGAGGGACATGTACGGCCGAAAGATAATAGGCATGAAGAAGTTCGACTATAACACCGACCTGCCTGATTTCGTCTTCCCTGACACGCCGGTACTGGACAAACCAGGCACCGGCGGTGTTGTCACTTCGCTTATACCGACCTTCGAATGGTCCGATTCAAACACCTTCGGAATACACACCCTTGAAATAGTGAACACGAAAACCAACGAAGAGTGGATAATCGTCAGGCAGGGAGGTATCCACACCGCAACGCTGCCCAGAATCCCCAACACAGCCCCGTTCAAGGTACTGGAGTACACTGACGACCCGACAGCAGACCCCGCCATCAAGCTGGTGTGGCGCATTGAGTCCAACCACACCCCAGGCCCGTTGAACTACGATGACTTCGCCCTGAGTGAACTCGAGCTCGGAACCCAGTACATGCTCGAGAGCGAGTGGCGGGAATTCTGGCTGTGGAGCCCCCAGGACACCCAGGGGCGCGTGCCTGTCTTCGGCGCCGCTGGCAAGCAGAGCGGCACCCTGACAGTAACGGTAGTTGACTTCGGGACCCAGGTCGGGGTTCAGGGTGTCGTGGTCTTCCTTGGCGACGACCCTACCGGATACCTGCTCACCGATGCCGATGGCCAGGTAGTCTTCAACAACCCTCCGGTTCCTGCCAAGGTAACAATATGCTATACCGGATATCCCTACATGACCATAGACCAGGTACAGTCTGCATATGCGACGATACCTCTTATTGACCCAAATGATATGGATGGCAATAACTTCACTCTATACGGCGAAGTGATGAACCTGCCGACCGGCAACTCCGGGTGGGTAGAAGTGAGCGACTACCGGGGGCAGTGGTTCAACATCGAAGATGATTTCGCCTCCGGTCTTTCGGACGACCAGACGGTCCCCAACACGCCTTTCGACGGCCCGAGCCTGGAAAACTATTCCCTGATAGCAAGCGACCGGGAAGACTACGCTGCTGTTACCGGTTTCTACGGACCCCAGTCAGGCAATCACCTGTTCGAGTACGCCTACTTCTCAGGCCATTTTCAGGTGAATCCCGCCGGTTCTCCGCCTTTCCTGCAGGCGCCGATAATTGACTTCTCAACTTCATCGACAACTCCCCTGTCTCCCATCCGGCACAGCACAGACCCAAGTGACATCCGGCTGCCGAGCAACCTTACGGCTGGCGCCACAGTGGATTGGGTCAATGCTGAACCATACGGCTTTTCGACCGATAATTCATGGTCTGAACAGGTGCTCGTCAAGCTGGGCCAGGGGTCAACTGCAATAGATGCGATAGACCCGACTTTGTACCATTATGGTATCACATTTGCCAACCCTCCCAATTTCACTATCGATGCTCTTGGGCTGTGGTTAAGGGCGGACGGGCAGAACCCGGATGGCACGGAATGGGAATCGGCTATCAGCCTTCGCGACCTAACTTCCTACCCCCGCAGGTATGACGCGACCCTGCCGGACATCCCTTACCCGATAAACCCCGTTCACATGCAGACCAATGTCGGCTTGCCCACGAATATGATATGGACAAACAGCGAGCAGGGTAAGAGTGGGGTTTACATGATAGGTCTTACACGCGGCTTTGCTCATCCGCGCCCCTTTTTCTGGATGATTATCAAGCCCATACCCCAGACAGGCCTCTCTGCAAGCATCACGGTACCTGTGCTGCCGGCGGTATTCAACCAGCCTGAAATAGGCGAAACACAGCAGTTCCAGATAGAAGGGAACATCGTGCCGGGATTCGGCATGTCTTCCTGGAGCGGCGAGGTCCTCATGGACCGCGACAAAGGTTATGTGCAATGGGACGAAGGATACTTTACACCGTAAGCCCAATGTAGTATAAGAATACAGAATGAAGCATACAGGATACAGAATGGAAATTGTCGCGCTTCGCGCATCCGCATCCCGTCTGTATTCTGTCTACTGTGTTCTGTATTCTCTATTGTAGATTCTATGCTCAGGAGGAACCGACGTGCCCAGGAGAAGCTTGTTGTTGATTGCGCTGATTCTTGCACTAACCGTGGCAGGTGGCTGTGGCGCCACGGCACCCGTCAAGCTGACAGAGGCGCCCGGAGCATCGCAGCTCAGGAGCAGCCACGAACGCCCGCTTCGCTACTCGGTGGCATTCGCCCCTGTCGTGGACGAATTCGCCGTACGGCGAACCCGGAAGCCCGAGGGGGAGCACGGCGCCGTTGTGAAAGCTGATACAGGCGCCCTGCGAGCTGAAATCGCCCAGGCCCTGCGTGACTTCGAGGTGTTCGAGGAGCTTCAGACCATCGATGCCTCCGACGAGGCGCTGGCGCTGGAGCTGGCAAGGAACGAGGGGGCGGATTTGCTCCTTACGGCAAGCCTGGTCCGCTACAACGTGGCCTACGACCACGGCACGCGCGGCGGCGGGACAGTCATTGTGTGGCTCTTCAGTCCCTGGCTCTCCTGGCTGGTCGGGGACGAGGTCTATTCCGCAGACATTGGCATCCTTATGACCTTGAAGCGAACCACAAATAGCTCCATCCTGTGGCAGAAGCTCATTGATGGGAAGGCCTCCCGCGAGCTCGATGACATCCAGAGGGGCCTGAAGACACACGAGTACTTTATCGGAAGCATTCTGACGGGCGCCGGTTCCTTCGACGAAAGCAACTACCAGAAAGCCGCGGCCGTCGTCGGACCTCACGCCATGCAGGACCTGCAGCTCAAGTTGATTGACGAGATGTACAAAATCCCCCAGCCGCCCCCGGAGAAGAAGTCCTTCGCAATTGTGGTCGGGGTCAACAAGTCCGGGGTCCCGCTGCTGCCGAAGCTCAAATACGCCCAGGCCGATGCGACCGGATTTGCGGATTTGCTCAAAAATTCCGCCTCCGATTACTCGGAAGTGAAGCTCCTTACGGGTGAGGTGGCGACTCTCAAGGATTTGCGCGGGGCTGTCGAAGAATTCTCCGCCCGGGAACACATTGAGATAATCGACTTTATGGTCTACTTCGCAGGACCCGGCGCGAGCGTGGGTGGCAAACACTATCTCGCCTTCCCCGACAGCACGGACGCGAACTCCATGCTAACACTTGAAGAACTCCATTCTCTTGTTGAGGGCGTCCAGGCCAAGAACCGCGTGATTGTCCTCGACACCGGCTTCGCGGGCGAGGGAAGCCGCGGCCTCGTGCTCAGCGGGCCCGCCATCCAGGTTTTCCCGAAGGCCCTGACTGAAAACGCCTCTGTCGCAACTGTAAGCTCCTGCGGCGCCAGCCAGGGCGGCCACGAGTTCGAGAAGCTCGGCCATGGCGTGTTCACCTCGCAGCTTATCAAGGCCCTCGCCGGGCCGGCCGACATAGACGCCGACAAGGCAGTAAGCGCCGAGGAGCTGGTGACCTTCCTCGAATGGCCTGTCGAGCGCTACGTCCGCGACAACACTATTGGCCAATTGCAGAAACCTGCCCTGGCGTGCACCGAAAAGGCCGCCGGCACAGTGATTGTCAGAATCAAGTAAGATTACTGTTTGAGCAGGACTTGACATGCATCACTCACAGAAGAGCCCTCCGGTGCGGGAAGCAGAAGGTGCCGGTGCTAACGCACTTCGCCTTCTCGCTGCGGCAGTTCTCGCCACGCTCCTTGTGTGCGGCTGCAACGGGAATGCGAAAAAAACGAACGGCCAGCCCCCGGGTCAGCCTCCCGGAACGGGTGCGGTGCACATCCAGCTCAACGAGGTCGGGCAGGACATCAAAGTAACAGGGAAGGTCGTATATCCCATCCTCGAGAAGGCGCTCCAAAACGCCGGCATCAAGACTGCGCGAACCTCAGGCGAAGCCGACCTGTTGATTCACGGGATTGTCAAGCTGGAGCACTTGCGTTCAGAGCGGCGCATCGGGCTTGACTATCACTGCTACAGCGCGCAGGCTGCCTGGCAGGTCATCCGGGTTGATGGGCACCGCCTTATTCTCTACCGCGAGACGCTTTCCGAAGGTGCCGGCATCGGCAAGTCCAAGGCAATCACAGACACGCTCACAAGCCTTGCGAGCAAGATAGTCGCCGAGGTTGTTCCCTTTCTGCAGCGTGAGACTGCCGGCAGGTAGGTCTGTGGACCCGTGCGGCTCCGCCGGAATCACTTGAGTCCTTTCAGGAATCTCTTCAGCCTGTTCTGAAACTTGTCGAGGTCAGAGCCGAATATCCGCTTGAACTCCTCCGGCGTTCCCTCGCCCCTCAGGTCCTTCTTCATAAACCGCATGAACTTGGTCCTGTGCTTCCCTCCGTCGCCCTCCAGCAGGTAGTACACCATCGCCCACGCCTGCGCGTAAGCGATATAACACTCCTGCGCACTGTACTCCCCGCCGAAGAGCTCCGATATCTGGTCGGCCGCTATCATCTTCTCAATCGGAATAAGCTTGCCTTCCTTCGCGGCGTTTTTCGCAGTGTACCGGTTCGTGATGTGCGGCTTTGACTTGCCGAGCCTGCCATCCTTGATATCGTGACCTTCGAAGAACTCGGCAAATCCCTCGAAAATCCAGGCGTTCGACCGCGCCCCCCGTTCCATCATTCTTTCAACATATATCTGGTGTGTGAACTCGTGAAGCAGCATGTGGACAACATCCGGAGAAGCACCCTCAAACAGGTATGCCCTCTGCTTCCTCCCGGAGTAGAAGCCGAAGCAGTCAACCGCTTTCTCCAGTCCCTCCTTCTTGACCCACTCCCTGTACTCCTCTCTGTTGCTGAAGGCGAAAATGACAAGCGGCCAGTTCCGGCCCTTCACGAAAAGCTCCTTGAAACGCTCGCTGTGGGCCGCGTACAGCGCGCCAGCCGCCTCTATCAGCTCCTTCCTCTTCTTTTCAGGCAGGTTGCATACGAGGATGAAGTTCTTTCGCTTCGAGACAAAGAACGCCGGCCCAACCCCGTACTCCTTGCGAAACTCCTCCTGTTTTTTTCCATCCCGCTCCGCGAGCCTGGCATCGCGCTCCTCTTTCGGTATCCACTTGCCCTCGAACTTCACCAGCCCGCGCGCTTTCTTCGCCTCGTCCGGCGGCAGCCATTTCCCGCCAGCTTTCTCGTAACCGAGCGCCTTTCCCGCAAGCGAGAAGGAAGGGTCAATCTCAAGAGCCTTTCCGTAGTGCTTCTTCGCCTCCTCCCTCAACTCTTTGCCCGCGCACCACTGGCCCAGCTCGTAGTGCGCCTGGGCCGTGTTCTCTACCTTGGCCGCCTTTTTCTTGTACTTATCAAGCGCCGTCAAGCCACGCCTGATTTCAATGATGTGCGACTTGCTGATTTCAACCTCGCCGTACTTGAGCCGGAGCGTCAGAGTCTCGTCAGTCTCCTTGATAATCTTCCCCTCAAGACTCCTGCCGTCTCTGAGCACAATGACATCAGCCCTCACGGTGCCCAGAGCCAGCAAAACCAGAATCGAGATGAGAGCCGGGGTTCGCAGATTCATTCTCACACCATCCCTCACACTATTAGACTGCCGCAAGGTCGCTTTTACCTATAGATAGTCCCTATTCTATCCATAGGCCGTCGGGACACCGGCCTGTGCCAGTGGGCTACCGGGAGTCGGAACTGGGAGTAAGCTCAATGAGCGTTTCGCCGGCTTTGATTAGCTTGTACTTCTTACGCGCGACAGCCTCCATGTAGAACGGGTCGGACTTGAGCGCCTCGATCTGGGCCCTGCGGGCCTCGTTGTCCTCACACAGCTCTGTAATCTCCCGCCTGAGCTGCGCGCTCTTGGCAACCAGTTCGCAGTTGCGCCTGTGGTTCGGGAAAGTGGTCGTAAGGAGTGCGACCGCCACACACAGGAACACAAACAGCAGAAAGCACGCCGCGTTTCTCAGTTCCGTGTCCTCAAAAAGGCATGAGGCTTGAGACTTGGGGCTTGAGTGTCTTATTTTTTTATCCCTCATGTCTCATGCCTCACGCTTCAAGCCTGTACCCCGCTATGGGAGGCTTATCCCATAGCGCGCGCGGCTGCCGAGCTTCTCCTCGATTCTTAGAAGCCGATTGTACTTCGCGGTACGCTCGCTGCGGCACACGGAGCCTGTCTTTATCTGCCCCGCGTTGACGGCTACCGCAAGGTCTGCTATGGTTGTATCTTCCGTCTCCCCGCTGCGGTGCGATATCACGGTGGTGAAGCCGCTTTCCTTGGCCAGTCTTATCGCTGCCAGTGTCTCCGTCAGCGTACCTATCTGATTGAGCTTGATTAGTATCGAGTTGGAGGCCTTCCTGTCAATACCTTCCTGCAGGCGCTCGGTGTTGGTGACGTAAAGGTCATCACCCACTATCTGCAGCTTCGACTCTCTCGCTGCAGCCTGCGCGGTGAATGAGTGCCACCCGTCCCAGTCATCCTGAGCGAGGCCGTCTTCAATGGAGAATATGGGAAACTCGTCGCAGAGTCTCAAGTAGAACTTAATCATCTCGTCGCTGGAGTAGTCCTTCTTGGCCTCCGCCCTGAGTACGTAGTGGTCCTCCTCGTAGAATTCGCTGGCTGCAGGGTCAAGCGCTATCTGAATCTGTTCGCCCGGATGGTAGCCGGCGTTGTTTATTGCATCCATTATTACTTCGAGCGCTTCCGCGTTGGAGTGCAGGTTCGGGGCGAACCCGCCCTCGTCGCCCACAGCGGTCGAGTAGCCGCGGGATTTGAGGACTTTCTTGAGATGGTGGAACGTCTCCGCAGCCGCCCGTATCGCTTCCCGGAAGCTCTCGAACCCGCTGGGCACTATCATAAACTCCTGGAGGTCAACGTTGTTGTCAGCATGCTTGCCGCCGTTAAGTATGTTGATTTGCGGCACGGGTATCAGAACCGACTCCTCGCCGCCGATTTGCTCGAAGAGTTCGACGCCGTTCTCAGCCGCCCCCGCGCGGCACGCCGCCAGGCTTACGGATAGAATCGCATTTGCGCCGAGCTTGCCCTTGTTGGGTGTGCCGTCGAGCTCAAGCATGAGGCTGTCTATTGCAGCCTGGTCGCAGGCATCCATGCCTTTGACCTTGGGGCCGATTACCTCATTGACATTCCGTACTGCGTTAAGGACACCCTTGCCCAGGTAGCGTTCGCCGCCGTCACGCAGCTCTATCGCTTCGTGCACGCCGGTTGACGCGCCACTGGGTACTGCGGCTCTGCCTACAACCCCGGAAGTCAGCCTCACATCGCATTCGACCGTGGGGTTCCCTCTCGAGTCGAGCACTTCGCGGGCCCTCACGTGCGCTATCTCGCTCATGAATCCTCTCCTTTCACCCTGTCCGCGTGTATGTCAACTATAGCAGACGGCCCGAAACAGAGTCAAAGCCTTTCCATAGAGAGACTCCTCCGAATCTTTTATCGGCAAATCGGCGTGGCAGCGTGAGGACTTTGCCCGCCTGCATCCGACTGCTAAAAAGGAAGCGAGGGGTGTACAATACGCCCCTCGCCCGCTGTGTCGCTGCTGCTACTTGTCGCGCCTTTTCAGCTCGCGCATTATTCTCTCTTCCAGCCTGCGAAGCTCCTCAAGATGTTTCTTCATCTCCATTAGCTCTCGCATTATCTCTTCGCGCTCGCGGCGGATATGCTCAAGCTCCTCTTCCAGCGAGGGCTCTTCACCTTCTTCTTCCTCTTCACGCTCGGCAAGCCCTTCG
Organism: bacterium; assembly: GCA_030669415.1. Taxonomy (GTDB): domain Bacteria; phylum Planctomycetota; class SKW154; order SKW154; family DAOVDS01; genus DAOVDS01. The sequence goes on along the minus strand of DAOVDS010000005.1, from coordinate 3,323 downwards.
AGCTTGCGTTTCAACTCCTCTATCTCACGCCGAAGCTGCCTGGCCTTCTTCCTGTCACCTCGCTCTGCAGCCTCGTCAGCCAGGCGCTCGAGTTTCTCTATATGCCGCTCAATCTCCTCGATTTCCGCTTCCCTGTCATGCTCCGGCTCGTCGCCGTGATGGGGCTTGAGCATCTCTTTGAGCTTTTCCTCGAGCTTCTCCGACTCGCGCCACAGATCCTCCGCCCTGTCATGGTCGCCGCGTTCCTTGGCCTCATGTGCCTTGTCGCGCAGCCGTTCTATTTCCTCTTTCATCCGGGCAGCCTTCTTCTCCAGTCCCGGCGGCAGGCCCGGCTTCTCATGGCGGGCGTGTTTCTCTATCATCTCGGCAATCTTGCGCTCAAGCGCCTCAGCCTCGCGCCAGAGCTCTCTCGCCTTGTCGTGGTGACCGCGTTCCTTCGCCTCGTGCGCCGCCTCGCGCAGCTCCTCGACCTCCCGCTTCGCTTTCTCAACCCACTCCATCTTCTCGGGGCGGTGATGCGGGCGCTCACCCTCGCGCTCGCCGTGGTGCTCGCGCTTGAACCTCTCTATCTGCTCGCGGACCTCGCGCTCGATGCGTTCAGCCTTCTCAAGCAGTTCGTGGGCGCGGTCGTGGTTTCCCCGCTCCTTGGCCTGCGCCGCCATCCTGTGCAACTTCTCAATCTCTCGTTTGGCCTGCTCAATCTTTTCCATTATCTCCGGAGGAAACGGCTCCGTTTTGGGTTTTTCCTTCACGCCGCGTTTGAGCATCTTGGTGAGTTCCTTTTCCAGCACCTCGGCCTTCTCAACAAGCTCGAGCGCTTCCTCGAGCCTGCCTTCTCTCTCGGCCTTCTCCGCACGGTCCAGGAGTTCTCCAATGGCGCGCTTCATCCTCTCAATCTCTTCCGGCGAAGGGCCCCCGCGCTCCGCGGGCTTTTCCCGGTGCTTGCCGTGGAACTTCCGCTTGAGCTCCTCGGCCTCCCTGAGCAGTTTCTCAGCTTTTTCGTGCTTTCCCGCCCGCTTGGCTTCTTCGCCAGCTTTCAGAAGCTCGTGGATTCTCTCCTTGAGTTCCTCAAGCTCTCCGTGTCCCTCTTTCTCCCTGCGCTTGCGCATGAACCGCTCAAGAGCTTCCTGCTCCTCGCCGTCCAGCCAGCCATCCCTGTTCTCGTCGAATTCCTTCTGAATGCGGCTCTTCACACGTATGCGCTCCTGTGCATACAGCACGCTTGCCACCGCCACCAGCACAAGCGCCACCAGTAGAACCTTTCTCACACCATCCTCCTTTCCGCAAACTGACGCCAGAAATATCTCTCTTACTATGCTTAGATAACGCTTCAGCCTTCGGGATTATTGCACTATCCGGCGAAATCATCAATAGCCAGATTTCTTGACACTGGACTGTGCATGAGCCCCCCTGCCGGCTCACGCGAAATACTGTGCGAAATCCCGGAAAATATGTAGGAATAAGGGGCCGCAAGCCTTATTATGGTCTGGTGCTTCAGTGAGAGGGGCGAAAAAAGAATTTTCAAGAAAATCAGAAATGAGCGAAAGACAAGGCGTAGGAATGCGTCTTGTCATCAGGAAGATAAGTCGAAATACTGCAATATGGCTGCCAAGACTTAAGGAGGGGTTTTTATGAGACTGTTTATCGTAGTTGTGTTGTCGGCGGGACTTCTGATGCTGCTGCTCGGGTCCGCACCGGCGCAGGAGACACCGGAGAAAGCCGACGGCCTGAAGCCAGACCTCCCCCTTGAAAAACCCGTACCAGAAGCCCCACCCGAAGAACCACCGGAAGAGGAACCCACGGACCCGCCAGGCGAAGAACCGCCCGGAGAAGAACCACCGGAAGAGCCGCCGCAGGACCCGCCGCCGGAGTTTTTCGACGAACCTATCGAGGCAGGCGAGGTTATTTTCGTAATTGACCGCACAAGCTCCATGGAGTGGCCATCGAAGATGTCCGTGGTGGACAAGGATGGCAAAGTTTACAACAACGCCGCGAAGATTGATGTTGCGCGCATCGAGCTTGTCAAGGCGCTCAACGACCTCTCGGACAGCATGAAGTTCGCGATGGTCGGATTCTCCACCGGGAGGTCCACAAGTTACTCGATTGACGCCAACTGGAGCGGCCGCTGGACGAAGTGGCCGCCCGCCAACGGCGTGCCCGCGCCGTTCGGGTACCATATCCAGTACGTGAATGACCTTCCCGTATGGCCCGCCACCAAGTCGCTTGTAAAAGCGACACAGCCCAACAAGACTTCGGCCATTGCGTGGGCCCAGACCTATCTTACCCTCAGCACGATCCACGGAGGGACAGACACGGACGCGGGAATGGCCGAGGCAATGAAGATGATTACCCCCGCCCCACCAGGCGTGGGACCGGGTGGCGAGCCCAAGAAATCGCCCACCGCGATTTACCTCCTGACCGACGGTGCGCCTACCGGAGTGGGCGGGAAACGCAACTCATTTACCGGGATTCTCAACACCTCGGTCTGGGGCGATGGCACGTGGCAGCAGTACGGTCTTGACCTCACCAAGGCGAATATCATTGCCAAGAACGTCCACAGGGCCGTCATATACACGCTCGGCATCGGCATGGACAACTCCTGCGCGAACATGTACGACTGGAACCCGGCCACCATGAACTGGGCATACAAAGGGAACGTATACTGCGACAAGTGCCGCCAGTTCCTTACGCAATTGGCGGAGGCAACCGGCGGACACTACCGCGAGGTCTCGAAGTAACAGTCGGAAGAAGTAGAAACCAGGGCCGGCTCCAAGCGGAGTCGGCCTTGTTCTTTTCACACAGAAAGTATCCTGAGCGCGAACTTCAGCAATGACACCGGCCTGCGGCGCGGGAGGTCGATGTACAAGAAATCCTCGCCCACCAGACGCGCCCTGCTGCCGAGCTTGTCTGAAAGAGGCTTGAGGCTCCTGAGCCCATCAAAGCGAAGTGCCAGCCATTTCTCGCGAATACCGATGTAGGTGATTCTCATCTCCTGCGCCCTTATGCGCAGATGGTGCTTTGTGAAGAAGCTCTGCGCCTCCGGCGGCAGCGGGCCGCAGCGGTCCTTGAGTTCCGCATCCACTTCCCCAAGCTCTTCCAGGGTATGGGCCGCGCTCGCCTTCCGGTAGAACCCAATGCGCTGGCGGCCGGCCGGCACGTACTCTTGCGGCATGTACGCCTCGGCCTCCAGGTCCCTTTCCACCTCGGCCACCTCCTCCCGGGCCTCCTTGCGGGATTTCCTTATCGCCTCGGCGAGGAGGCGGCAGTAAAGGTCGTAGCCAATCGCCGCGATGTGCCCCGACTGCTCCCGGCCGAGCAGATTG